>JAPWUY010000008.1 GCA_028275295.1 Thermodesulfobacteriota bacterium
GAGAGAACAGGCCAGATTCACCAGTTTGTGGACCCTCGCGATACTGCTTGGCACGCTGGCATGAGCGAATTCCTGGGAAGGACCAACTGCAATGACTTCTCAATTGGCATAGAGCTCGAGGGGGCATATGGTGTTCCCTTCACTGAAGAGCAATACAGTTCTCTCGAGCTTCTCCTGAAGGCGCTTGTCGCATCCTATCCTCTCATAACCTCTAGCAGGGTAGTCGGGCACGAGCATATCTCCCCTGGCCGGAAATGGGATCCGGGCCCCTCTTTCTCCTGGGAAAGGGTGAGGGCCTGGATGGAGGAGATCGAGAGATGCCCATGAGTCTCTCAGCCCACCTAGCCCTATGCAAGAAGGTGGGGAACCTACTTCTTCTCGGGTTCGTGGAAGAAGAGCTGGACGAGATATGCTCTTTGGCCATGGAAGGAAGGCTTGGAGGAGTGATCCTATTCGAGAGAAATGCGAGGAGCGCTATCCAAGTGGCCTCCTTGGCCATGAGGCTCAGGGAACTCCCATTGGAGAAGAGACCCATATTGGCCCTGGACCAGGAACAGGGAAGGATCTGCAGGATAAGAAGCGGTGTGACCCTTTTCCCTTCTCCCAGAAGGCTAGGGATCCTGGACAGTCCCAAGACCACCTTCTATGTCGCGAGATGGACTGCCAGGGAACTCAGGAGGCTGGGAGTGAATCTAAATTTGGCCCCAGTTGCGGACGTGCTTCGAGGGGAAGAGGCCCGTGATCTTTTGGGAGAGAGGTGCTTTGGGGACGATCCCCAGAAGGTCGCACCCCATGTGAGCCACTGGATCAGGGGCTCTCAGGAGGCTGGGGTTGCAGCGTGTGCCAAGCACTTCCCAGGCCATGGAAGCGCGAAAGGGGACACCCACTTGGAGATGAGCCTCGATCCATCGGATGCCGAGATGATTTTCACAGGGCACCTGCTGCCATTTCGGGAGGCGTTGAAGGCGAAGGTGGCTTCGATTATGGTGAGTCACGTGATCTACCCTGCTTTGGATTCTCGTTTTCCCGCAAGCCTCTCATCCAAGATAATGGTTGGGCTTTTGAGGGAGAAGATGGGCTTCAAGGGCATCATCATCACCGACGATCTGGAGATGAGGGCAATAGCTTTGAAGATGGATCCCGTGCAGGCAGCCGTGGAAGCCATCAAAGCCGGAGCGGATATGGCAATTGTGTCCCGAAATTCCCTTCCCCGGATACCCATACGAACGATCCTGAACGAGTTGGAGAAGGCAGCATCCAGGGGGGACCTGCCCCCAAAGAGGTTGAGAGAGTCCCTTGAAAGGGTGGCCTCCTTCAGGAGGAGATGGAAGGGAGGTGCCAAGGAGATAGTGGAGGACGCTTCCTTCCCAGGGGCCCGAAGGCTCGCGAAGGGCTTGTTGGAGGGGCCTTCCCAATGGGTGGAGTAGTTGCGGGGATGGAGCTCATTTTCAAAAACCCCCCATCCTGGCTCGCCAAGAAGGCCAGGGTGGGACTTCTGTGCAACTCTGCCTCAGTGGACCGCAGACTTCGTCTCTCGGTGGAAAGGATGGTGGGGGAATTTCCGGGCGCTCTCAAAGTCCTTTTCAGTCCCCAGCATGGCTTCTGGGCAGAAAAGCAGGACAACATGATCCTCTCGTCTCATGAGATCTCAACGAGATGGGGTGTGCCCCTCTACAGCCTCTACGGAGAGACCCTGAGGCCAACGGGGGAGATGCTCTCTCAGTTGGATGTCCTCGTAGTGGATCTGCAGGAAGTGGGGTGCAGGGTTTATACTTACATCTACACCATGCTCGGGTGCATGGAGGAGTGTGCCAGGTGGGGGGTCAAACTGGTGGTCGCCGACAGACCCAATCCCATAGGGGGAGAGGAAGTGGAGGGGAACATCTTGAAGCCCCAGATGAAATCCCTCGTGGGGGCCCACCCACTTCCCATGCGCCACGGACTGACCATGGGGGAGCTGGCCTTGCTATTCAAGGGATCCATGAAGCTGGATTTGGACCTCGAGGTCTGGCCCGTGCAAGGATGGAGAAGGGATCTCTTCTTCGACCAGACCCAATTGCCTTGGGTCATGCCATCGCCCAATCTTCCCACCTTGGATTCCTGTCTGGTATATCCGGGTCAGGTCCTCCTCGAGGGGACCAATTTGTCCGAGGGAAGGGGCACGACGAGGCCCTTCGAGATATTCGGCGCTCCCTTCATAGATCCTTTTCTTCTCGAGGAAAAACTCCATAAGGTGGGAATTCCTGGGGTCCTGTTGAGACCCCTTTATTTCGAGCCCACCCACGGAAAATGGAAGGGCGAAAGATGCGGGGGGCTACAGCTCCATGTGGTGGAGAGGGCCTCTTACAGGCCCTATATCACCACTTTATGGATTCTCCACGAGGTCCTCATGGAGTGGGGTGAGCACTTGGAGTGGCGACCTCCGCCTTACGAGTTCGAGGAAGAGAGGTGGCCCATAGACTTACTTCTGGGTGACCCCGAGGTGAGGAGTGCGTTGGAGAGGGGTTCAACACCCGAAGAAATCCAGTCATCGTGGATGGGAGAGCTGGAGGAGTGGATGGAAAGGAGGGAGGAATACCTTCTTTACAGGGGCTGAAATGGAAAAAGTCCATCTCATCGGGATAGGCGGCACAGCCATGGCCGGGCTCGCATCCCTGTTGAAGGACAGGGGTATCGAGGTCACGGGTTCGGACAAGGACCTCTATCCTCCCATGAGCGATTTTCTCGCTCAAAAGGGAATAGAGGTGAAACTGGGTTACTCGGCTTCCAACTTGGATGGGAACATCGATCTCGTGGTCATAGGCAATGCCCTCTCTCGGGGAAATGAGGAGGTAGAGGCGGTGCTGGAAAGGAGGCTACCCTATCGCTCTCTGCCAGAGGTCTTGAGGCACATGTTCCTCGAGGGAAGGAGGAACATCGTAGTAGCTGGAACCCACGGGAAAACCACGGTCTCCTCCCTTATCGCTTGGATTCTGAAAAAGGCAGGGGAGGATCCAGGTTTCTTCATTGGGGGGATTCCCAAGAACTTCGGCACCGGGGCCATGGATGGCAAGGGGGAGATGTTCGTGGTGGAGGGGGACGAGTACGATACCGCCTTTTTCGACAAAAGACCCAAGTTCCTCCATTACCTTCCATGGATAGTGACAGTGGGAGCGCTGGAATACGACCATGCGGACATATATGGCGATATAGGCCAACTCGTAGGGGCCTTTCGAGCCCTGATGAGGATTGTTCCGAGAAACGGGAGATTGGTGATCAATGTGGACGACCCTTTACTGAGACTTCTCGGAGAGGAATCTCCTTGTCCCGTGGTGACTTGTTCCATTGGGGGAGATGCCCATTGGAGGGCGGATGGGGTGAAGGTGAGGGATGGGAAGGTGATCTTCCGAGTGGTTCGCCAGGGAAACCCCTTGGGGGAGTGCGCATGGGGGCTCCCAGGAAATCACAATGTCCTGAATGCCCTTTTGGCATTGGCTGCTTGCAGCGAGGCTGGGGTGGACTTCTCCAAGGCCAGGGAAGCGCTGGGGGAATTCCAGGGCGTCAAAAGGAGGCTCGAGCCTCTGGGAGAGATAGGGGGAGTCATCCTCTACGACGATTTCGCCCACCATCCCACTGCCATTGCCAAAGGCCTCGAGGCACTCAGGTCCCTCCATCCCCACTCGAGGATCTGGGCCATAGTTGAGCCAAGAAGCAATTCCATGTGCAGGAAGATATTCGAGGATGAGCTCCCAACCGCCTTAAAGGGGGCTGACTTGGTGATAATAGGGAAGGTCCACAGGGGGGATTCCATGGACCCTCGGGTGAGATTGGACCCCGAGAAGGTGGCAATGGAGATAAGGTCCACGGGGAAGGAGGCGTGGCACATAAAGGAGGTTCCGGAAATAGCCGCCTTGGTCAGTAGAGAGGCGAAGGAGGGAGACGTCATCTGCGTGATGAGCAATGGGAGCTTCGATGGGATCCAGGGACTTCTGCTGGAAGCCCTAGCCAGAAGGCCATAGGACATCCTTCCTCGGACCGAGGCTCAGGAGCGGGCCTTGGGCTCGAGAATTTGGCGCGTGAGGTGTGAAGGAAATGTCCCACAAACTTTTGTGGAAACTCACAATGGCAGTCCTTGTCGAAGGTTCTCTGGCATTTGCGGGATCTGGGGAGATCGCTGTGAAGACTCTCCCCAATGGATTGACTGTCGCTGTTCAAGAGGACCACACAGCCCCAGTTGTGGCAATCCAGTACTGGGTGAGAGCTGGAAGCAGGACCGAGATGGAAGAGGAGGCAGGAATAACTCATTTCATAGAGCACATGATCTTCAAGGGCACTCCCAGTATGGGCCCTGGGGAACTGGCAAGGGTGATAGAGAGCTCGGGCGGGACAATAAACGCTTATACGAGTCTGGATCAGACTGTCTATCACGTGACCATTGCGAGTAGGTTTGCGAAAGTCGGGCTCGAGGTCCTCACGGATTCCATCCAGAATGCCCTTTTCGATCCCCAGGAGATGGAACAGGAAAAGAAGGTGATCCTCGAGGAGATGAGGATGGATGAGGACAGGCCCCAAAGCCGGCTGTCAAAGGCCCTTTGGGCCGAGGTCTTCAAGGTGCACCCATATGGAAGGCCCATAATAGGCAGGCCAGAGACCATCTCCCGATTCACAAGGGAGGACCTCTTGGCTTACATGAAGAGGCTCTACAAGCCGAGGAACATGTTCCTTGTGGTAGTGGGGGATGTGGAGCCGGGGAAAGTTTTCCAGTGGGCCGAGGAGCTCTGGAGGGATAGGCCCGATGAGGGCGATGTAGAATTCGCGATCCTGAGAGAGCCTCCCCAAGAGGGCCTCAGGAAGGTCATCTTGAGACAGAGGGCCTCGGAGGCCCACATGGGAATAGCGTTTCCCGTCCCGGATGCCCGTCATCCCGACTCCCCAGCCCTGGATGTCCTGTCGAGTATCCTGGCGGATGGCGAGAGCTCGAGGCTGGAAAGGGAGGTCAGGGTCCAAAGGGGGCTTGTCTATTCCATCTCGGCCAGGAGCTTGAGCCTCATGGACCCGGGAATATTTGTGGTGCAAGGGTCATTGGATCCCACAAAACTGAGGGAGGCATTGCCAGCGATTCTCAAGGAGCTCTACAAGTTGACCTACGAGAAGGTGAGCCAGGCTGAGCTCCAGAGGGCCAAGCTCCAGGTAGAGGCATCTCTCATGTGGGCCAAGGAGAAAGTCCAGGGGAAGGCGAGGTTGCTGGGAGAATCCCTCTGCGTCATGGGGGATCCGCGTTACGAGAAGGTCTACATGGAGGAGATAAGGAAGCTCACCCAGGAAGACATAATGAGGGTTGCGAGAGAATACTTCCAGCCTTCGAGGCTCACTGTGGGGATTCTGTTACCGGAGGAGCAAGACGAGAAGATGGGGCCTGAAGAGCTCGAGGTGCTCGCGAAAAAGGCCGAGGAGAAGGAAGAGGTAGGTCCTCTCCCTTCCAAAGGGGTTCATGGGCCAGTGGTCCAGAAGGAGGTCCTCTCCAATGGCCTTGTCCTTCTAGTCAAAGAATCCCACGATGTCCCCACTGTCTCCATAAGGGCAGCATTTCTTGGCGGCTCCAGGTTCGAATCCCGGGAGACATCGGGTCTCAGCAAGGCTGTGGCCCAACTGCTCACCAGGGGAACAAATAGCCGCTCCGCCTCGCAATTGGCCGAGGAGGTAGAGACATTGGCCGGCTCCCTCGAGGGATTTTCGGGATGGAACAGCATTGGGCTCGAGGCCCGGTTTTTGAGCAAGTTCTTCCCCAATGCCATGGAGCTCCTGGCAGATTGCCTCACAAATTCCACCTTCCCTCACGAGGAACTGGAGAAGGAAAGACCGAGGCTTCTCGCATCTGTGCGGAGAGAGAGGGACCATCCCACGAGAATGGTCATGAGGCTTTTTCGGGAGACCCTCTTCAGGGTCCATCCGTACGGTCTACCTCAGGATGGGACAGAGGAATCCATAGCCTCTCTCAAGAGGGAAGACTTGGTGGAATATGCCTCCCGCTTCATCGTCCCCCAGAGAGGGGTCGTTGCCATAGTGGGGGATGTGTCCTTCCAGGAGGCCCTCAAGTGGGCGAAAAGGTACCTGGAAGGGTGGAGGGCACAAGGCTCGGAGCTGCCCCAGGTGCCCCAGGAGCCGCCGATGGATTCTCCCAGGTCTGCGTGGGAGAAACTGGAATTGAAGCAAGCTCACATAGTGATGGGATTTCCCAGCACACACCTCAGGAGCCCTGACAAGTATGCCCTTGATGTCCTGGATGCCATCCTCTCGGGTCAAGGGGGAAGGCTTTTCAGGGAGCTTAGGGACAGACAGGGACTGGCCTATTCCGTGACATCTTTCTCGAGGCTGGGGCTCGATGCGGGTTACTTCGGGACATACATAGCCACCTCCCCAGAAAATATCCAGAAGGCTCTCGACGGCCTGAGAGAGGAGATAAGGAAGGCGAGGGAGGAACTTCCCTCCCTGGAGGAGCTGGAAGGGGCTAAGAGGAACATAATAGGGACTTACGAGATAGGCCAG
Organism: Thermodesulfobacteriota bacterium; assembly: GCA_028275295.1. Lineage (GTDB taxonomy): Bacteria > Desulfobacterota > Desulfocorpusculales > Desulfocorpusculum > Desulfocorpusculum > JAPWUY01. Next base: position 6,526 of record JAPWUY010000008.1, read on the forward strand.
CAGACCCACTCTGCCCAGGCAGCGACCATTGCATTCGATGAGCTTTATGGACTGGGATACGACTATGGTCCCAGATATCTGGAATCCATACAGAGGGTCACGGCCGAGGAAGTGTTGGGTGTGGCGAGGAAATACCTTAGGCCCGATAGGATGGTCACGGCCATTGTGGGACCAGGTTCTTGACGTGTGGGGGTGTTTTTGATAGGGTTTAGCAGCTTGAGATGGGAGTTCATAGGATGGTAGCCTCTCTAAGATCTTTGTCCCGGCTTGCAGCAGAGCCTTGAATCCGTGGAGGTACAGGGTCGCGATGAAAAGCATCCGGACGGGCATTATAGGGGTCGGGAATTGTGCTAGCTCACTGGTGCAAGGAAGATTTTACTACTCGGACAGCGAGGCCCACATACCAGGGCTCATAACCAGGAATTTCGGTGGATATTTCGCCTGTGACATAGAGTTCGTGGCAGCCATAGACGTTGACAGGAGAAAAGTGGGCAAAGACCTCTCCGAGGCAATATTCGCTCCGCCCAACTGCACAACCATCTTCCAGAAGGAGATCCCGCACTTGGATGTGCCTGTGGAGATGGGCTACATGATAGACAGCATCCCCGAGCACACGGCCTTTTACCCCGAGGCTGAGAGATTCGACCCTTTGCCCCAGCGTTACAGGTCGGAAAAGGAGGCCAAGAGGGCTATTGTCTCGTATCTCAAGGAGAGGCGAGTCGAGGTCCTGGTCAATTACCTCCCTGTGGGAAGCGAGAGGAACACCTATTTCTACGCCGATTGCGCCCTCGAGGCTGGCTGCGCCTTCGTCAATGCCATCCCGGTTTTCGTCTGCAGGGACTACGGCGACAAGTTCAAGAAGGCAGGCCTTCCCCTACTAGGAGACGACATAAAGAGCCAGGTTGGGGCAACTATAATACACAGGGTCCTCACCAGGCTCTTCGAGGACAGAGGAATGCCTGTGAAGAGAACCTACCAGCTCAATGTGGGCGGCAACACGGATTTCCTGAACATGCTGGACAGAAGCCGGCTTCAGAGCAAGAAGCAGAGCAAGACTCAGGCAGTTCTCAGCCAGATGAATGGGGGGCCAGAGGATCCGAGGCTGGTCCACATAGGCCCGAGCGATTACGTTCCGTGGCTCAAGGACAACAAACTTTGCTTCCTGCGAATAGAGGCCGAGCACTTCGGGGGTGTTCCCATGCATGTCGAGGTTCGCCTTTCTGTGGAGGACTCCCCCAATTCCGCAGGGGTCATAGTGGATGCCATAAGGGCGGCGAAAGTGGCATTGGATAGAGGGCTTTCGGGGCCTATAGTTGAGGCGAGTGCTTACCTCTTCAAGTCCCCCCCGGTCCAGTACGACGATTCCGTTGCCAAGGAAATGCTGAGAAAGTTCGCAGAGCCCACCCTGAAACCCAAGGTCGCTCTAGGAAGCTCAACAGTCTCCAGGTAAAGGCGGCTTTGGGCCTTGGAGCTCAAGTGGCCGGTGGCGATCGGTTCCTTCCGTCGAGAAAGCGGTGGTGAGAAATGGAGACCTTGCACTGCGATGTCCTGTGCGTGGGGAGCGGAGCTGCTGGAATAAGGGCAGCCATAGAGGCAGCGGGGATGGGATGTCGAGTCCTCTGCGTCAGCGCAGGGGCACCGGGCCAGGGGACTTGCACTGTGCTGAGCGGAGGTGTGTTCAGGGGAATCTCCGGCAATTATTCTCCACAGGCCCACAGAAGGGACACCCTCATTGCGGGAAGGGGCCTGAACGATTTGAAGCTAGTGGATGTGCTCGTTGAAGAGGCCCCCAGGAGACTGGAGGAGCTTGCCGAGTGGGGGATGGTGTGCGAGAAAAGAGGGCCTTTTCTCTTCGCCAAGGGGTCAGCTCCTGCCTGGGGAAAGGCCATCTCATCGTGTCTTGTGGACAAGGCCAGGTCCGTTGGGGTCGGGTTTGTGGGATCAACGATCGTTCTCAGCCTTTCCAGCCGAGATCAGGAGATGAGGGCACTGGGATTCAGGAGGCCCAGGGGTCCCTTTGTGGAGATAAGGGCCGGGGCCATTGTGCTGGCAACTGGAGGGGCTGGAGCCCTATATCTTCGTCACGACAATCCCAAGGGCATGATCGGGTCGGGATACGCCTTGGCCTTGGAAATGGGGGCCCAACTCCAGGACATGGAGTTCGTCCAGTTCTACCCAGTTGGCCTAGCACAGGAGGGGCTCCCTCCCCTTCTGATACCCCCTAGGCTCGCGGACAAGGGGAGGCTTCGGAACACCAAGGGGGAGGAGATCCTCGAGAAGTGGGAGATATCCGAAAGGCCAGCTGCTGAGAAGGCCAGAGACAAGCTCTCCCAAGCCATGTTCCAGGAGATGAGACAGGGCCAGGAAATATGGCTCGACCTTGGGGGCATTGCCCAAGAGGACCTCGCAAACGATCCCCTTTCATCCTCGTGTGCTGCGCTCTTGAAGAGGAAGATAGGGGGCCTTGAAAGGCCCTTGAAGGTGGCTCCCATGGCCCATTTCACCATGGGAGGAGTGAGGATAGACCCTTGGTGCAGGACCAAGGTCCCCGGGTTCTTCGTTGCTGGGGAAGCAGCAGGTGGGCTCCACGGAGCAAACAGGCTAGGAGGCAATGGGCTCACAGAGGCCATAGTTTTCGGTGCCAGAGCGGGAAGATCTGCCGCTTTGTGGGCCAAGGAAAATGGCCCGAGAAAAGACGGTTCGCCCCTTTGGGAAGCCGAGGTGGTCAGTCGGCCCCCGGAGCTCTCCCAGAAGGGTTTTCTCGAGAGGCTACGAAAAACCATGTGGGAGCTCGGGGGAATAATAAGGAGCGGAGAAGGCCTCATGGAGGCAAGGAGAATTCTCGAGTCCCAGATGGAGGAGGTTGGATTTTCCCGGGGGCACAGGAAAATGGAATTGGGAACAGCCCTTCACCCCTTCTTCAGGGCAGCCAATGTAGCCATGGTCATCTTGGAGGCTTCTCTGAGGAGGGAAGAGAGCAGGGGAGCCCATTTCCGAGAGGATTTCCCCAGAGAGCACAGCGAGAGATGGTCAGGCCACTTGATTGTGGAAGGCCCCTCTTTGGAGAACCTGAGGTGGAGCTTCGAACCTCTCCATGAGGAGGGGAATTTCCCGAGATGATCTTCATCGGAGGAATACAACCCAAGACCAAGAATCTCGAGTCTGCCCCGAGGACCTGCCCCTATTGTGGAAGTCCCCAGGCTTTCCTCAAGAGGACGGATCACTATCTGAGCCTCTTCTTCATCCCATTGATCCCCATCTCGAGAGGGAGGCCTTTTCTTGCCTGCGAGGGGTGTGGAAGGGTCTTCGACGAGAGGGGGGAGGCCCTGGTGGAGCTCAGGGCAGGGATGAGGAGGCTCTGTCCCGGGTGCGGAGAGAGGATGGAGGATCATTTCCAGTTCTGTCCTTATTGCGGAAGGAGGCTTTGAAGGTCAGCCCCGGGGACCTGAACTTCCTTGACAGAAAAGGGGGGCAAGAAAGGACATGGACAGGGTGGATCGCCTCACAGTGGTTCTTTGCCTCGGAGCGATCGCCATCATATGGGCATTTCCCTCTTGGATTCACGAGTTCGCCTTAGGTGGAGTCCTCTTTCGGGGAAAACTTGGGGCCTCTTGGATATGGAGCCCGCCCATGCCATATGGGACGGGAATAGACTGGGCCAAAGGGCTTCTTCTCACAGGCCTGGTTGCCTTTTTGGGTTGCGGGGTGATGGTGTGGAGATGGATGTTGAGAGAAATGGAAGAAGAGAAGCTCAAGGGAGAGTTCCCAGAATGAACCGGGAATATCCATCTAGACCCATCCCAGCAGTCGGGGGACTGGCTGTAAAGGATGGCAAGGTCCTTTTGGTGAAAAGGGCAAAGGAGCCTTCCCTGGGCACCTGGAGCATTCCCGGGGGGGCGATAAGACTGGGCGAGAGCCTGAAGGATGCTGTGAAGAGGGAGCTCAAGGAGGAGACGGGACTGGATGTGGATCCAGTTGAGATTGTCGGTGTGGTGGAGAGGATCTTCAGAGTTGGCGAAAGGGTTCGATTCCACTACGTCATAGTGGACTACGCCTGCGAAGTGATAGAAGGCATTCTCCGAGCCTCGAGTGATGCGCAAGAGGCAAGGTGGTTTCATTGGGAGGAGGTCTTGGATCTCGACCTTCCCGAGGATTCTCTTGGCGTAATAGCCAGGGCACTGGAAAAGATCGAGAAAAGGCCACCTCAAAAGCGGCCTCACACCGAGGGATGAGCTTCATGGCCCACAAGGAATCCCTGAGGAGGATCCTGAGGAAGATAGACCGAATGGGCTACAAGGCCTACCACGAGCTACTGGGCTCTTACGAGTTCGAGGGCTTCCAGCTCTCGGTGGACCACGTTCAGGGAGACCCCTTTGCGCCTCCCAGTCGCTTGAGGATACTGGTTCCCTGGGAAAAGGCCCCCTTTGACAAGTGGCTCGTCGCCAACCTCAGCAGGCAGGTGGGCTTCAGGGATTTTCTCACCAGGTCATTTCACGAGGCCACAAGGAGAATAGCCAAGGGAAACAGGGGAACAGGCAACAGTGGCAAGATACTCATAGACGTTCCGGGTCAGGAGATCCTGGATCGATCCAGTGTCCTGCTCTCCCGGGAGGGGATAGAGGTGAGGTTCGCCCTTGGCCTCCCCGCAGCGGGAAGAACCGTTTTGGCCGGCGAGGCAGAGGAGATGTTCTTCCAGGAGCTCCCGAAAATAGTGGAGGCGTCCCTAAGACCCCAGAGCCTCGATCAAGAGGCATTGAGGAGACATGTGGCCTGCTGTGAGGACCAAGATGCCATGAGGGCCCAACTGGAGGAAAAAGGCCTCGTCGCGTTCGTGGGCAATGGCTCTCTTCTCCCTAGAAGGAGCGGGGTTGACGATAGACCTATGGAACGGTCGGGATCGCAAGGGGGGGTGATTCTCTTCCAGTCCCCAGAGAGCATGGAAGTGACCCTTTCCAGACCCAATGGAGGGCCTGCGAGAGGTATGGGAATCCCAAGGGGGGTGACCCTCATAGTGGGAGGAGGTTTTCACGGCAAATCGACGCTCCTCAGGGCCCTTGAGAGGTCCGTGTACAACCATATCCCTGGAGACGGCCGGGAGGGGGTGGTCACGGACGCGAGTGCTGTGAAAATCAGGGCTGAAGATGGCCGATTCGTGGAAAAGGTGGACATCTCCCCTTTCATCCAGAATCTTCCTTTTGGCAAGGACACAAGGGCCTTTTCCACGGAAAATGCCAGTGGCTCCACATCCCAAGCGACCAACATCATGGAGGCCTTGGAGGTGGGAGCGAGGGTGCTTCTCATGGACGAGGATACCTCTGCCACCAACTTCATGATAAGGGATGAGAGGATGCAGGCCCTTGTCCCCAAGGAGAAGGAGCCCATCACCCCTTTCGTGGACAAGGTAAAGCAGCTTTACCTGGACCTGGGGGTATCCACAATATTGGTGATGGGGGGTTCGGGTGACTATTTCGACGTGGCGGACCATGTGATCTTGATGGATCATTATGTGCCGAGGGATGTCACAGGGCGGGTCGCGGAGATAAGGGGGGCCCTCAGATCCATGAGGAAGAAAGAAGGAGGGGATCGTTTCGGCAAGCTGACCCCCAGGGCCCCCCTGAGGGAGAGTTTCAGGCCGGCAAGAGGGGGAAAAGAGGTCCACATAGATGTGAAGGGAGCCCACACAATTCTCTTCGGCACCACGTCCATAGACCTGGATCTGGTCGAGCAATTGGTGGACCCATCCCAGACTAGGGCCATAGGGGAGCTGATCTACTACTATGGCCAGAACTACGCCGATGGAAGGACCCCCCTTTTCGAGGGACTGAAAAGGGCCATTGGGGACCTCACCAGAGGGGGATTCGACGTTCTGAGAGTGCGGAAGGCGGGCAACCTAGCGATCCCCAGGATTTACGAGCTAGCAGCGGCCATAAACCGCTTGAGGACCCTGAGGGTGAGACAGATATGACTCAGGGGAGTTTCTGGGAGCTTCTCCAAGGTGTCTTGACTCAGGGAGAGGGGACTTCGCAACTCTTCGCCCTCACCCCGGAGGAGATAGCCAGGCTCGAGGAGATAGCCAAGCCCATCTCGTACAGTGCGGGGACAATCGTCTTCCAGGAAGGCGACCCGGGGGATGCCCTCTATTTCCTGGTTGGGGGACGGGTGCAGGTCCTCAAGAGATGGAAGCCGGATGCAGCCGAGCACCTCCTCATGGAACTTGAGCCTCCATCCATAATCGGCGAGATGGCCTTGCTGGAAGGGGTTTGCAGGTCTGCTACCATAAAGGTATGTCCAGAAGGGCCAGCCCATCTCCTGAGGATTTCGAGGGAGGATTTCGAGAAGCTCATGTCGAGCTCTTCTCCCCTTGCGGCCAAGCTCGCTTGGGGGCTTGCCAGGCTCCTGAGCCAGAGATTGAGACTTTCCAATGTGGAGAGACTGCGCATAGAGAGGGATCGGCTCGAGGAGGAGGTGCAGGAACTCCGCCAGCAGGTTCACCAGAGATATGGGCTCGGGGGCATGGTGGGGGTAAGCCCTTCCATGAGAAGGGTTTTTGACCTGGTGAAGAAGATTCTTCCCAGCTCCATCACTGTGTTGATCCAGGGTGAGACGGGAACTGGCAAGGAACTGGTGGCCAGGGCATTGCACTACAATGGACCTAGAAAGGACAGGCCATTTATGGCTGTAAATTGTGCCACGCTGCACAAAGAGCTTCTAGAAAGCGAGCTTTTCGGCCACGAAAAGGGCGCCTTCACCGGAGCAGACCATCGTCACATAGGAAGGCTCGAGAGGGCCCACAGGGGGACGATCTTCCTGGACGAAATAGGTGACATGCACCCCTCCATCCAGGCGAAGGTCCTCAGGGTCTTGCAGGAAAAATGCTTCGAGAGGCTGGGGGGAACGGAGACCATAAAGGTGGATGTCAGGGTGATAGCTGCGACCAATAGGGACCTTCTGAGCCCCGATTCAGAGGTTCCATTCAGGAGGGATCTCTATTATAGGCTCAGCGTAATAACCATCCAGATCCCCCCTTTGAGGGAGAGGAAGGAGGACATCCCCCTTCTTGCAGAGCATTTCCTCGAGCGATACAAGCAACCCAAGAGTCCCATCAAGGGATTCCACAGGGAGGCCATGAAGGCCCTCCAGGCTCACCCATGGCCTGGGAACGTCAGGGAACTGGAGAATGTCATTCAAAGGGCCACCCTGATAGCCGAAGGCCCCCTCGTAGGGCCAGAGGATCTCCTCTTGGAGGAGCCGAGACCCCAGGAGACATTTTCCTGGGGCGGGGGGGAACTGAATCTCGAGACACTCGAGAGGGAAGCCATCAAGGAGGCACTGAGGCGGACCCATGGG
>JAPWUY010000385.1 GCA_028275295.1 Thermodesulfobacteriota bacterium
TACTTGGGGCTGTGGACCTTCCAGTGGAGTGGTAGCCTCCTTCTCGGGGCCATAGTGGCGATGGCGGGATGCTCGGCATTGGGAGTGGGAATAGAGAGGCTCGTGTATTTTCCCCTCCTCCGCTATCCGCCATTTGTGCCCCTCATCGCGAGCATAGCGGTGCTTCTGGGGACAGAGGAGGTCTGTAGACTTCTTTTCGGCCCTTACATATTGGCCTTTCCCGCAAAGGTCCCCCTACCGTCCATCTCCCTCGGCAACTTGGTCGTCTCAGCGCCTCTTCTGGCCGTGTACATTGTGACGGCCGCGATCCTTTTGGCCCTTTGGTACATAGTTGCGAGGACAAGGCTGGGTTTAGCCATGAGGGCCGTTGCCCAGTCGCGGCCAATGGCCGATGCCCTAGGCATCGACACCCACAGGATAATAACCATCACCTTCGTTCTCGGCTCCTCCATCGCTGCCTTGGCAGGGATTCTGGTGGGGATCTACTACAATCAAGTCTATCCCACTATGGGCGCGGTTCCCGCTTACAAAACCCTTGCGATCATTGTGGTGGGTGGCCTGGGAAACATTCAGGGATCAGTGATAGCGAGCCTTCTGGTGGGAATGGCAGAGACCTTGCTGATTGGGTTTGCCAACATACCCCTTCCCAGGGATGCTTTAGCCTTCATGGCGATGATAGCGGTTCTCCTGTGGAGGGCCGAGGGACTTTTCAGGTCGAGATGAGGAGGTCCTTCTCACCATGAGTGGGTATCTGGTGACAGTGGCCACGGTCATAGCCATCCAGGCCATAGCGGCATGCGGCCTCAACGTGATAGTGGGGTTCGCGGGCCAGATATCCCTGGGTCACGCGGCATTCATGGCTATGGGGGCTTACACCACAGCCATGTTGTGCACCAAGGTGGGACTGGGCTTCTGGTCAGCACTTCCACTCGTCATTTTGGTCAGTGGGGCAATGGGTATTCTCCTTGGCCTCCCTAGCCTGAGGGTTAGGGACGATTTTCTCGCCATAACCACAATCGGGATAAACTTCATAGTCGAGGCGGTTTTTCTCTACACCCCGTTTTTCGGTGGCGCTTTGGGGATCTCGGGAATCCCGAGAATAAGTTTTCTAGGAGAGCCTCTCAAAGGCGTGGGCTTTCTCGGTTTGTGCACTGGGTTCTTGGCCTTGGTCATGTTCTTTTGTTGGTGGTTCGCGAGGACGTTTGCTGGACTTGCGTGCTTCGCCCTGAGGGAGGAAGAAGCAGCTGCATCCAGCATAGGTATATCGCCGGTGAGATTCAAGCTCATGGCCTTCACTCTGGGAACAGTCATGGCGGGCCTTTCTGGAGCCCTCTATGCCCATTACATGAGAATGATAAACGCGACGGATTTCGGCTTTCCCTACTCTGTCATGATGCTGTGCATAGTCGTCCTGGGCGGGATGGGGACACTCTGGGGGCCAGTTCTCGGGGCAGCCGTTCTCGGAAGTTTGCCGGAGATATTCAGGCCCCTTGTGGACTACAGGATGCTCCTCTACACAGCGCTACTTCTGTTCATGATTCGATTTCAGCCAGGAGGGCTTCTCGGAGAAGCGAGTGTGGCCAGAGGGGTGATAAGGAGGATTTGGAGGATCTCTCCACAGGGGGTAAGAGGGTGAAGGAGCCCCTTCTCGCAGTGAGAGGAGTGAGCAAGCGTTTCGGTGGGCTCAAAGCAGTGGACCAACTGGACATGACCCTCCACGAGGGAGAGATACTGGGCCTCATAGGGCCAAACGGAGCCGGAAAGACCGTCACATTCAACATGATAAGTGGGGTCTATCCCCCCGATGAGGGGGAGATAGCACTGGATGGAAAGATCATCTCGGGCCTCCCACCTCACAGAATAGCTGCCTTGGGCATAGGAAGGACGTTTCAGGTGGTGAAGCCCTTCTCGGAACTCACTGTCTTGGAGAACGTCGTGGCTGCCATGGGGGTCCACAATTACAGGGGCCTTGGCTCCCTGGCAAGGAGATGGGACACTGGCGAGAACAAGACCAGGGCCTTGGAGATTCTGGAGAAGGTAGGCCTCGAGGATATGGCGTACAGAAAGGCGGGGCTCCTCCCCTTGGGCAACCTGAGGAAGCTGGAGATAGCCAGAGCCCTCTGTGTGGCCACAAAATGTCTCCTTCTCGATGAGTCCTTCTCCGGGCTCAGGCAGAGCGAGATGGAACAGCTTGTGGAATTGGTCGAGGACATAAGGGAATCGGGAATAGCCATCTTGCTTATCGAGCACAATATGCGGGTGGCCATGGGGCTTTCGGACAGGGTTGTGGTCCTGGACCACGGGAGGAAGATAGCAGAGGGGACTCCGGAGTTGGTCCGAAACGATCCCCTGGTCATAGAGGCCTATCTCGGGGAGGCCGAGACATAGGATGTTGCTAGAGGTGAGGGATCTCGTCATAGCTTACGGGAATCTCGAGGCCGTCCATGGAGTGTCCTTCGAGGTGGAGGCCGGGGAGCTCGTATCCATAATAGGAGCCAATGGAGCGGGAAAGAGCTCCATATTGAATGGTATCATGGGGCTCGTGGAGCCCAAGGCAGGGGCCATTTTCTTCGAGGGAAAGGAGATAGCCTCCCTTCCAGCCCACCGCAGGGCGAGGATGGGGCTGAGGCTTGTGCCAGAGAGGGGAGTCGTATTTCCGTACCTGACGGTGTTGGAGAATCTGATGGTTGCCCTCCATGGGGAGAGGGACCGGAAGATTGTGAACTCTAGGCTGGATTGGGTATATGGCCTGTTCCCCATATTGCGGGAGAGGACCAATCAGGAGGCGAGGACCCTCTCGGGCGGGGAGCAGCAACAGCTTGCAATTGCGAGAGCCCTCGTTTCCTCTCCCAGGCTTCTCCTGGTGGATGAAGTGTCCATGGGCCTGATGCCCAAGCTCGTGGGGAGGGTCTTCAACCTTCTCCAGAGCTTGAACAGGGAGCAGGGCATAACGATTCTCCTCGTGGAGCAAAATGCCCTGGCTTCCCTGAGGATCTCCCACAGGGCCTATGTACTGGAGACAGGGGAGATGGTCCTGGAAGGGAAGGCAGAGGATCTCATGAAGGAGGAAAGGGTGAGGAAGGCCTACCTCGGCATCTGATGGGATCGTCGACCTTGCT
>JAPWUY010000386.1 GCA_028275295.1 Thermodesulfobacteriota bacterium
ACCTCCCACATCAACGCCCATCCAGAGAGGTGGGGGGGCTTCCCACACTCCCTTCATCCCCTCCATGCTCCAGGAAGCCTCCTCCCAGCCGCTCAGGACCTTGACCTCAAGGCCAGTCTCATCTTTCGCAGCACGGAGAAAGCAAGGGGCGTTTTTCGCCTCCCTCACGGCACTTGTGGCGCATGCCAAGATTTTCTCCGCCCCCTTCTCGGCCGCAATGGTCACGTAGCGCCCCAGGAGATCCAGGGCCAGCTCCACTGGCTCCTTTTGCAAGAATCCCGTTCCCTTCACTCCCCTTCCCAGCCTCACTATAGCCCTCTCCTGGGAAATTCTCTCCAGATGACCACCCGGGAGGATTTTCCCTACTAGGAGTCTCACGCTGTTTGCCCCTATGTCCACCGATGCAACCATCAACGGGCTTTTCCCCTCGGCGAGGAGTGAAGATGGAATCCGAGGAAAGTGTTAGAGCAAAGGTATCAAACAAAGATCGAATTTTCAAGCTGGCCGGCACTCACGGCTGAAACAGAAAGAGGATGCCGGAGAGGAGGTATTCCCGATTTGTCACCAAGGAGCCGAAAGAGCTATCCAAGAGCCACCTCAAAAGGGAGAACTTCTCCTTTGGTTCCTCCAAGACCAGGGGCTCTCCTTTGATTTGAGCCATCTTTGCCGCCAGTTGTATCGCCTCCTTCAACCCCCCGAGCTCATCCACAAGGCCAAGACCCTTGGCTTGTCTTCCAGAGAAAATCCTGCCATCTGCAATGGTTCTCACCTTCTCCAGTTCCATGTTTCTCGATCTGGCCACGTCCTCCACGAACTGCTCGTGAACGTCGTTCACTACCTCTTGCAAAATGTTCCTTTCCCTTTCACTCAGGGGCCTGTACATGGAGCCCATGTCCTTGAAATCGCCGCTTTTCACCACCTGCCCCTCTATGCCCAATTTACTGAGGAGCTTCTCGAAATTGGCCAAATGCACGACCACTCCGATGGAGCCCGTAAGCGTCCCGGGATTGGCAACTATCCTCTCCGCCGCACATGCCACGTAGTAACCACCCGATGTCGCCATGGAGCCGAGGGAAGCTACGACCCTCTTCTTCTTGCTCAGGGCTCTTACAGCGCGAAATATCTCTTGGGTCGGTGCGACCGCCCCTCCTGGGGAGTCGACTCTGAGCACTATGGCCTTTACCTTGGGGTCTTTGGCCTGTCTTTCCAGGGCTTCGACCACCTGCCTGGCATCCAGGACCATTCCCTCGACCCTCACCACCGCTACCTTCTCTCCAGTGGGAAGGGCCTTCTCGCTCCCGAGCCATCTGGTGAGGACATCCGTGCCCAGGACAACCAGGAGACAAATTGCCAGAACCCCCAAGAATCCTATTATCCAGGAACGCCTCCTCCTCATGGCTTGGACCCGAGACTCCCTTCTCCTCAAACCTCAGACTCTTCTTCCCCTTGGGGAGGTGCTGTTTTCGTCTTACTTCTAGATCTTTTGAGAAGCTCGTCCTTGAGCAAGGCACCTATGGTCGTGCCATAGGCCCTCTGGTTAGCCAAATAGCCCCTCACCTCGGCTTCCTCCTCCTTTCTCTGGAGGGCCTTGACACTCAGCCCTATCTTCCTCTCCTTGGGATCCAGGTGGATCACCATGGCCTCGAGCTCATCGCCCTCCTTGCAGACCTCGGATGCGCTCTTGACCTTCTCCTTCCTGAGCTCCGAGATGTGGACGAGGCCCTCTATCCCCTCCTCTATTTCAAGGAACACGCCAAAGTCCGTTACACTTGTCACCTTCCCCTTGACCTTTGTGCCCACAGGATACTTGGATGGGATCGACTCCCAAGGGTCTGGCTCGAGCTGCTTTATTCCCAAAGAGAATCTCTCATTTTCCTGGTCGATGTGGAGCACTATGGCCTGGACCTCTTGGCCTTTCTTGTAAATCTCCCCAGGATGTTTTATGCGCTTGGTCCAGGAGATGTCCGAGACGTGGACCATCCCATCTATCCCCTCATCCAGCCCTATGAATATCCCGAATTCCGTTATGTTTCTGATCTTGCCCTGCAAGACCGTCCCTACAGGATATTTTTCGGCCACCGTGACCCATGGGTTGGGCTTGAGCTGCTTCATCCCCAAGGAGATGCGCCTCCTACCCTTGTCCAGGGCCAAAACCACCACATCCACCAGATCTCCGATGCTCACCAACTTGGATGGGTGCTTGAGCCTCTTGCTCCAGCTCATCTCCGAGATGTGAACAAGACCCTCCACCCCTTTTTCCAGCTCCACGAAGGCTCCATAGTCCGTTATGCTGACAACCTTTCCCTGGTGACGGCTCCCCACCGGGTACCTCTCCTCGACGAAGTTCCATGGATCCGGTAGAGTTTGTTTGAGCCCCAGGGAGACCCTCTCCCTTTCCCTGTCGAAGTGGAGCACCTTGAGATCCAGTTTCTGCCCCACCTGCACCACCTCGCTCGGGTGCTTTATCCTCCCCCAGGACATATCCGTGATGTGGAGAAGGCCATCCACACCTCCCAGATCCACGAAGGCACCGTAATCGGTTATGTTCTTCACGACCCCGCTCACTATCATCCCTTCTTGGAGGGAGGAGAGTATTGCCTCTTTGGCCCTCGCCCTCTCTTCCTCGAGGACGACCCTTCTCGACAGGACCACGTTGTTCCTTCTCCTGTTGTACTTGAGGACCTTGAAGGAGAAGGTCTGCCCCAGGAACCTGTCGAGGTTTCTCACAGGTCTCAGATCCACCTGGGAGCCGGGCAAGAAGGCCAGGACCCCTATGTCCACGGATAGCCCCCCCCTGACCTTGGCCACTATCTTCCCTTCCACGGTCCCTCCGGTCTCGTGGGCCCTTCGGATCTCCTCCCACACCCTTATCTTATCGGCCTTGGTCTTGGAAAGGACTATCTCCCCTTCCTCGTCATCCCTGGACTCCACAAGGACATCGATGAGATCCCCTTCCTTGACCGTGACCGTGCCGTCCTCAGCCTGAAACTCGTGGATTGGGATCTGACCTTCGCACTTGTAGCCAACATCCACCATCACGTGTTCCTTTCCCACATGGACCACTCTACCCTTTATGAGCTCTCCCTCCTGCAACTGGCTGAGGGACTCCT
>JAPWUY010000387.1 GCA_028275295.1 Thermodesulfobacteriota bacterium
CGACACACGAATGCTTTCAAGTTCTTGAAAGCCTCGAAGCCTGGGCAATGTCTGGGGGTTGTCATCCCTTGCTCCTCCTTTCGTCCTGAGTGTCATTGGTCTTCCCTCTCTTCACTGCCCTCCAAAGGAGGTTCTGAAGTTCCTCCCGGGAAAAATGGTATCCTTTTCTGCAGAACTCGCAGGTGATCTCCACCTCTCCTTCCTTGAAGATGAGATCCTCGAGCTCCTTTTCTCCCAAGGCCACTAGCGCCTCGGATATCCTGCCCTTGGAGCATCTGCACTTGAAACGAAGCCTTTGGCTTCCAAGCCACTTGAGCTCGTGGCCCCTTAGGACCTCTTCCACCATCTGCCTTGGGGTGTTCCCACTTCTGATGAGCTCGGTTGGGGGAGGCAACTGGAGGATGTTCTTCTCCACGAGTTCAATTTCATCATCTGTCGCGCCAGGCATCGTCTGAACCAAGTATCCCCCAGCTGCCCCCACCGAGAGATCTGGTTCGATGTAAACCCCAAGAGCCACAGCCGAGGGGATCTGCTCCGAGATCCAGAGATAATTGGCCAGGTCCTTTCCTATCTCCCCGGAGACAAGGGGAGCCACCCCCCTGTAAGGCTCCCTCAGGCCCAGGTCCTTTATCACAGTGACAGTCCCTGGTGGGTAGAGGGCTTGGCTGAGCTGGATCTTCCCGTCGGAGATGGGGACCTCGGCTCTGGGATTCTTCACATAGCCACGGCCTTCTCCCGAAGGGCAGGCCTCTGCGACTATCTCGCCGAGGGCCCCTTCCCCGATTATCTGGACCATCACCTTTTCGTCCCCCTTGAGCTCGCTCGCCAAGAGAAAAGCCCCTGTGATGGCCCTTCCCAGGGCAACGCTCGCTCCTGGAGAGAGATCGTGTCTCTTTCTGAGAGATTCGACAACTTTAGTGGTGATGGCAGCAACAGCCCGGAAATGCCCATTCACCGCGATAGCTTTTTCCATGAGATCGGCCATTTCGTGAACCTCTTGGGCTAACGCCCATATCCAGAATGGAGGAGGCAATGCCGCGAGGGGCAAGCCATCAAGGTCTAGTATACACCATAGTCCCCAGGGTGGGGGCAGGGAAACCCTCCTTCGTTCCAGGTCAGGGGGACAACTAGAGCCAGAATTCCGGGTACCTTCTATCTTTGGGGATGTTGTTCACTATGATGGCAACGAGGACCAGGACTGTGGCCCCGACCCCCACAGGCGCCAACACATAGAGAAAGCCCAGACTGTGAATCTTCTCTCCCCCTACGACCGCTATGAGAGCTGTGGCACCCCCTGGGGGATGGAGAGTGCGGCTCAAATGCATTAAAGCGATGGATGTCGATACGGCTACAGCCGATGCAAGCCATGCTTGCCCCTGGAACAACTTGTAGCTTGTGACCCCAACCAGGGCCGATATCACATGACCTCCTATCACATTCCTGGGCTGGGCAAGGGGGCTTCTCGGAGCCCCATAGAGAAGCACCGCTGAAGCCCCCAAGGACCCAACGAGCATAAATCCCTCTCCCCGAACCAACTGCCCTTCCCAAAGCAAGCCCAGGAGCCCTATACCCAAGAAACCCCCTATCCAGGACCAGATCACCTCCCGGGTGGTCACCCGTGGAGGACTCTTGCCCGATCCCTTGATCTTGTCCCAGACCCTCACAGCTGGCCTCTCAGAAACGGGGCCTTGAGAATATCGCCTCTGGACACTATCCCCACGATCTTTCCCTCTGAATCCACAACTGGGACCCTGTTTATCGTCCTCTCCCTCAAGATCCTCACCACCTCCACTACAGGTGCATCCTCGGAGACCACAACCGGAGGTCTCGACATGATATCCCCAGCTGTGCTTTGCTGAATGGGAGCCACTACGCACCCTTTTTCCTTGAGGCACCTGGCTATCACAGCCATGAAATTGGGATACTCCTTGGCCCCCATCACTCTGAGAAAATCCTTTTCGGATATGACCCCAACCACCTTCCCCGACCTCTCCACAACGGGGACACCCGAGACTCCCCTCGCAGCCATTGACTGGGCAACTTCCCAAAGGGGCATCTCAGCTGAGACGGTGAGGACCTCCCTGGTCATTATCTCCCTGACCTTCACCCTCTGGAGAAACCTCCTCACAGCATGACGGCAAGCGAGCTTGTAGAGCTCCTTGAAATCACCTGGAGTTATGTCCAGGTAGCCGGGTATGTCCCTCATGGCCTCGAGGATGTCCTCCTCCTCCATGGGCACCTCGCATTCATCGGGCCCGCAAAAGGTTCTGGACTGTGAGCCAAGATCTCTCTCCTTCATCGATCCCTCCAGCAAGGGCCCCTCGAAGGGCAAGCCTTTACGGCCAAAGAAGCCTTCGCAGTTATTCTGACAAAATCTGTAGGGTAGAGCAACCTCCGGTTCCCAGGAATCCCGTATGGATCCTCCAGCCCCCTCTCAGGACAAGCCCAGGGGCAAGATAGTCCTTTCTCCTCAAGCCCTGCAAGCCACTTCTCGAGAAGATGCGGGGCCAGATGGTCCTCCCAGGGCATCTGGCAAGGAATGGACCGACGGTTGGGAAACATTTCACACCTGGAGTCCCTCTTCCTTATCGGGCCCTGTAACGCTTGGGATCGATGTTGAGGGAGCGGATCCTGTAGTTGAGGATTCGCTCCGTTGTCTGGAGGAGCCTCGCCGCTTTCGCCCTGTTTCCCCTGGTCGATTTCAATGCGTCTATGATGAGCTCCTTTTCGAATTGAGCAACGGCCGCCTTCAGGGGCGTTCTCAGGTGAGTGCCCGTGGCTTCCGCTGTCTGCAAGGTCGGTGGAAAGTGGTAGCTGTAGATCACCTCCTCATTGCAGACAATGACCGCTCTCTCTATCCAGTTCTCCAGCTCCCTCACATTTCCCGGCCAATGGTAGGCCATGAGCATGTCTATGGCCGGGGTCGATATCCTCTTGATCTTCTTTTGGTATTGCCTCGAGTATTTCTCCAGGAAATGCTCAGCGAGAAGCAATATGTCCGTCTTCCTCTCCCTCAAAGGGGGCATGTAAATGGGGAATACGTTGAGGCGATAGTAAAGGTCCTCACGAAAACGCCCTTGCCTCATGAG
>JAPWUY010000388.1 GCA_028275295.1 Thermodesulfobacteriota bacterium
CCGTCGGGTCCGCCCTTGGGTTTGAACTTCTCCCTGCGAAAGCTCACACAGCCACGGCCACCCTTGCCGGATCTCACGAAGATCCTGGCCTCATCCACAAACGCCATGGGAGTCCACGAAGACCTATGGTTGGAAAGAACCCCGAAGCCGAAATCTCGCCACCTTGAGCCTCTGCTCGGCGAGTCAAAAAGGTCCCTGTCCTCACATACCGGTCGAGACAAGGGGTCTCGACCCAAAGAATTTCTCTAGAGGTCTCTGCAAGAGGTCTCAAAGGAAGGGCCACAGACTCTCCCCTGGGAAGGAAGGGGCCTTTTGAAGAAGAGAAGTCACAACAAGGTATTTTTTCCGATTCATGGAGCGTAGACGCTCACCACTTTCCTGCCTTGACCTTTGGTCTCGAAACGAACGATCCCATCTATCTTGGCGAACAGAGTGAAGTCCTTTCCCATTCCCACATTCATCCCGGGATGGAATTTGGTGCCCACTTGCCTCACCAAGATGTTGCCAGCCTTGACCCTCTGTCCGCCGAAACGCTTCACTCCTCTTCTCTGCCCCCTGCTATCCCTTCCGTTCCTCGAGCTTCCAACTGCCTTTTTATGAGCCATATCTTACCTCCTCACTGAAGGCGAATCTCCATAATCTTCAATCCCGTAAACCCTTGGCGATGTCCCTGGGTCTTGTGGTATCCCTTTCTTCTCTTTTTCTTGAAGACCCTGATCTTCTTTCCCCTTCCCTGCTCCACTATGCGAGCAACCACTTGAGCTCCGCTCACATATGGCCTTCCCACATGAAGGGAGGTCCCGTCATTGAGGACTAGAACCTTGTCCATGGTGAGCTCTTGACCAGGCTCCCCAGCCAAACGCTCGACCCTCACAACATCACCAGGAGAAACCTTGTACTGCTTCCCTCCAGTCTCTATGATCGCATACATCGCTTTCCTCCGAAAAACCGCTGGGAGCTCATCTCACCCCTCTATGATAGGGTCCCCAGGGCCCGTAAGTCAAGCTCCAGTCTAGCTTTTGCCATCCCTTAGCTTGGCAGACCCGCCCTCAGGACGGGACCAATTGGTTCAAAACACTCCCTCGTGGGCTGGATGTGGTGGAAAGAGACCCGTTTTAGCCCCACCAAAAAATGAACACCTCATCGGACCCGTAGTCACACCTTGATGGAGGTGCGTGGGCGAAGGGGATTCCATCATCCGCGAGTTCAGGGGATCGTGGCAAAAGGGTGGCCTCCGCTCGAGTGTGAGGGAATGCTGGGATCCTGGGATGAGGTGGCCCTTTTTTGGATTCAGCCCCGGGATGAAAGTGAGGCCTTGGACGAAGAGAGCTCAAAATTTGGCGAAGAAGGAGAGCCCCAGACTGACCCGGGGAAGGCCGGGCGTATTCCGAGGCATCCACTGCCCGCGAGGGAGCCCGAATGGCCCATGGCTTCACAGCGCCATGCTTAAGCGGTGCCGATGCCAATCCTGGGGGAATGCCAGAGCTCGCCCCTCCCAAGGGAGGTAAGCCAGAGAAGAGGGCCTTCTAGATATTCCTTTCTCCCACAAGTGAGCCTTCTCCCAGCCTCTTGGGCCTTTCCCCCTTCACGATAGCGGGCCGCTCTGGAGACTCCTGCTGGCTTTTTCCTCCCGTTCGGGTCTGCTATAATCACCTTGCTGCAAGACGATTTTTCAGCCATTCCAGGGACATGAAGAGACGAACCTTCAAAATAAGAAGGAGAGTCATCGGGAGCTTTTTGTGTTGCGTTCTGTGCGTGCTGGTATTTGCGGTTTTCAGTTACAGAATTCATGTGGACATCGGACGGCACCTCAAGGTTCTCGAAGAGGCTGATGATCTTTATCAGGAGGTACTGGAACTCCGAAGAATCGAGAAAAACCTTTTCCTCTATCGGGACCCTTCCAATCTTGGACAGGCCAAGTTCCATCTGAACCGTCTTGAGGGACTTCTCCTGGCGACCCAGGAGGAGCTTGCACGTTCCGCGAGAGAGACGGGACCTCTCGAGTTGCGTTCCTTGCTTGCGGCTTACGGGAAGGTTCTCTCGAGAATCGATGCGTCCTACGGGAAATCCGGCTCGGGTTCCAGCGTCGAAGGCTTTTTGCCTCAAGAGGAGGAACTCAGGTCGTTGGGGCGGCGGCTGCTGGAGACAGCCAAGGCATGGTCTCTTGCCGAGAGGTTTGCCATCAACAAATTATCCGAGAGAGCCATCCAGTTGTTCTTGGTGTCCGTTTTGGTCTTCACAGCCCTGGGCACTGGCCTGGCATTTTATGTGGCCAAGTTGCTGGTCCGGCCATTGGAGCAGATGGAAGAGAGGATGGAGCAGATTGCACGGGGGAATTTCACGCCTCTTCCGGAACCCAAGACCAGAGCCCAAGAGCCCATAAGTCTCTTCAGGGCCTTCAACCGAATGATTCAGGAATTGGAAAGGAGGCAGGACGAGTTAGTTGAGTCCAGGAAGATGGCAGCCATTGGGACTCTCACCTCTGGCATCGCACATGAGCTCAACAATCCCCTGAACAACATACTCCTCACCGCTGAGGCCATGAAGGAGGAGTTGGCAAAATTGAATCAAGGAGAACTGGCCGAGATGGCCGATGACATCCTGAGCGAGTCAGAGAGGGCCTCGGAGATCGTGAGAGACTTGCTCGACTTTGCGAGATCAGAGCGTCCGAGCCTCGAGGAGATCAATGTGGGAGAGCTGCTTCAGCAAACATTGCGGCTCGTGAGTAATCAAGCGGCTGTGGCTAATATCGAGGTGGAAGTGAGGATTGAGGAAGGGATTCCCAGCATTTATGGGGAACGAAGGAGCCTCCAGCAGGTGTTCCTGAACCTGTTCGTCAATGCGATCCAGGCAATGCCTAATGGAGGGACCTTGACGGTGCGCGCCCACAAGGTGCCGGGAACCCGAGACGTGGCGGTCGTGGTCTCAGATACTGGGGTTGGGATCCCCTCCGAGTACCTGTCTCGCATATTTGACCCATTCTTCACGACCAAGGAAGTTGGAAGGGGAACGGGTTTGGGCCTCACAGTGGCGTACGGCATCGTGGAGAAGCATGGTGGGAAGATAGAGGTGGAGAGCCAGGTTGGCC
>JAPWUY010000389.1 GCA_028275295.1 Thermodesulfobacteriota bacterium
GAACCCCCGTTGGGCTTCTGAAGACCTGACCACAATCGGGACAGGTTCTCTCCTGTCTCCTGAGAGTCGCCCTGTAGAAGAGTTCCTCCATGGATAGGGGCTCGGCATCGGGGCTTGGCCTCAAAAGATGGCGGTTGTCCCACAACATGAGAAGGACATCGGGCCAAGATCGGTGGACCTTGAGATCCTGTCTGGGTTGGGGTCTGTAACGGAGTCTCCAGTCCTTATAGGGAAGGCTCCAGGGATGCCTCCCTGTCATGATCCCCACCAATGTTTCCTCGAAGGCAGCCCTCTTCCAAGGTTCAGCCTCAAGATAGACCCTGTATATCACATCCAAATAACGAGGGTCGTTGCTTTGAGCCAGTGCCCTGGCGATGACAAAGTCGAGTTCGAGGTCCACATCGAGAGCTTCCTCCAGATAATCCCAAGCCTCCTGGAGGCCTGTCTCCGCCAATGCTCCATAGAGGAGAATCCTCACCCTCGGCTCTGGATCGTTGGCCAGGAGGTCGCAGATGGCATTGAAGCCATCAAGACCCATTTTGCCCATGGCCTCAGCAGCCGCAACAGGGACCTCGTATCCGCAGCCCCTCTGAAGCGCTCTTGTGAGTGTGGGAATGGCTCTGGGATCCTTCATCTCTCCCAGAACCACTATGGGCCAGAGGAGATCCCTCTTGGGTTTTGCCTC
Organism: Thermodesulfobacteriota bacterium; assembly: GCA_028275295.1. Taxonomy (GTDB): domain Bacteria; phylum Desulfobacterota; class Desulfocorpusculales; order Desulfocorpusculum; family Desulfocorpusculum; genus JAPWUY01. Next base: position 686 of record JAPWUY010000389.1, read on the forward strand.
TTCAAGGCCTCGTTCCACAAACTCAATCACCTTGGTCAAGGCCTCCTCTCCCAGTTCAATGAGGCTCTCCATATCCCTCACCGGGATCCCCCACTCACTCTCACTTATGAGGACGAGCAATTGATCGGCATTCAGTCCCATCTTTCACCTCGCTCAATGGATCCATCCCAAAGCCCCATCCCTCCGCCGAGGGGAAGGCCTCACCCGACGATGGGCCCATCTTGCCAAATTAGCTGGTAGATGGCCAAATAGAGTTTAGCATACCGGAGTGGAAGAGAGGTATGACCCTCTTCACTCCAGGGTTGACTCCAATATCTTGTTCGAGGACATGAGAGGGCAAAGGCATGGAATACCTGCTTATGACGGTGAGCATTGTGATGGGGATCTCTTTTCTCTGTTCCCTGTTCGAGGCTGTCCTTTACTCGGTTCCATACTCGTATGTTGAGGTCCTGGAGCTAAGGGGAAGCATCTCGGGAAAGATTCTCAAGAAGATGAGGGAGGATGTATCGAGGCCCATATCAGCCATCTTGACTCTGGATACCTTGGGGGACACCATCGGCTCGGCCTTTGTGGGTGCAGCAGTGGCATCTGTCCTGGGAGAGGGGAACCTCCTTCCGTTCTCCATCTCCTATGCAGCTGCGATTCTTCTAGTGGGCAAGGTTCTTCCCAAGACATTGGGTGTTCGATATGGGAAAAACCTGGCTCGAGTGCTCGCATGGCCTATGGAGATCCTCACCTATGTCCTTTGGCCCATAACGGTTATTAGCGGATGGGTGACCAAGTTGGTGGGTGTCTCGGCCCATCCCGAGGCAATCAGCGCCGAGGAGATCCAGGTGATGGCTCGCCTTGGAAGGAAGGCTGGAGCCCTGGGGGGGATGGAGGAGACCGTGATCCGAAACATATTGAACCTGAGAAAGGTGCGTGCCAGGGAGATCATGACTCCCAGGCCTGTAGTTTTCGCTCTCCCGAGGAAACTCACCCTGAGGGAGGTACGGGAGATGTCCTCCCCTTGGCCTTGGCCCCATAGCAGGGTCCCGGTATATGAGGGAGACATTGACAAGATCGTGGGAGTGGTCCACAGGAGGGAGGTGCTAGCCGCATTGGCAGAGGACAAAGAGGATCTTCAATTGTCCCACCTTGTGAGGCCAGTTCACATGGTTCCCGAGGTGGCCACAGCGGATGTGCTCCTCAAAGAGTTCATCGGGAGGAAAGAGCATCTCTTTGTGGTCCTCGACGAGTACGGAGGGGTCGCGGGGGTAGTGACCCTGGAGGATGTCTTCGAGACCATACTGGGCCAAGAAATAGTCGACGAATCGGATCTAACAGAGGACATGCAGGAGATCGCAAGAGAGAGAAAGGGCAAGATCCTGGGCCAAGTCCGCAGATGAACCCATGGCCGGGAAGGGCGAGGAGGACTTGGAAGGTATGGCACCTCATGGTTCCTCGAGACGAGACAGCGTCAATGGATTCGCCACAAATTGGAAGGATCAGGGAATGAGGTAGCTCAATGCATAGTTGTGCATCCAAGACCCTTATCCTAGTGAATCCCCAGGCTGGAAACAGAAAGGGAGCGATCTTCCTCTCGGCCCTCGAGGGAAGGCTCCGAAGGGACAAAGACTCCCGAATAGAACTCGAGACAACGAGAAAGGGGCCTCTCCGAGAACAGCTCCAGGAAAAGGGCCATGAGCTCGAGAGGCTCATAGTAGTGGGAGGGGATGGCACTGTTGGGCAAGCCTTGGAGGCCATATGGAGGCTCGGGCTTTCTCTAGAGGTGGGAATAGTGCCAATGGGAACTGGCAACGACATGGCAAGGAGCCTGGGACTATACGATGGGAAGGAGTGGACACTGGATGAGCTCTTCGCTTACCTCTCTACCTCAGCCAAGAAGAAGATCGATTTGTGGACCATAGACGGGAGAAGGTCTTTCAGCAATTATGTGAGCATCGGAATGGATGCATCTGTTGTCCAAGGGTTTTGCAAACTGAGGTCGTCCTTGGAGACAAGGCCCTGGAAGGCGAGCAAGGAGCTTTACTTCGCCCTGTATTTCTTGACCTGGCTCAAGAGAAGGTCCCACAAGGTTCCCCAAGGGACCACTTTCTCTTGGGAGGATCCAGAGGGGAGATGGCAGAGGGTGGAGGTGGGAGGAGCGAGGGTGTTGGCAATTACCAATACTCCCTATTATGCTGCTGGATGCTTGATGGCACCCGAGGCTTGCCTGGGGGATGGGATCTTGGAGGTAACTCTATTTCCCACAATGAGACCCTATGTCCAGCTCATGGCCACAAGGATTGGACCCCTTGCGAGGATGGGGATGCAGAGATGGTGGTGGAGGAGGAGGGCAAAAAGCTTGGAGCTAGGGCTTTCTGTCCCCACTGCGCTTCAGGTGGATGGGGAGGAC
>JAPWUY010000390.1 GCA_028275295.1 Thermodesulfobacteriota bacterium
TCGAAGGAGTTCTGGTCCATTCCCCTGAGAGTTGACTCGAGGGTCTTGATCCCCAGACCGGAGACCGAGACACTGGTCGAGGCTTGCTTGGAGGAGCTCAGGGAAATCGCATCCAGCTCCCCAAATCCCCTCAAGGCAGCGGAAATAGGCACAGGATCGGGAGCTGTGGTGATAGCCTTGGCAAAGGAGATGGGCGACCGGGTGATGTGGACAGCCACAGATGTCTCCAAAGAGGCCCTGGATGTGGCTAGGTCCAATGCCGAGCTTCTCCATCTGGAAGGCCGCATCCAATTCATCGAGGGGGAGGGGGTGTCTCCCCTCTTGGGACAGGGAGGCTTCAGTCTCATAGTCTCAAATCCGCCCTATGTTCCCACAGGGGAGCTCGAGAGTCTCGATCCCGAGGTGAGGCTCTACGAGCCCAAAGTGGCCCTCGATGGCGGCCCGGACGGCACCCGTATGATATCTAGACTCCTGGCAGAGGCACACATGGCCTTGGTATCCGGTGGAAAGTTGGTCATGGAAGTGGCCGGGGACCAGAGAGGGAAAGTGGAGGAGATGATCTCCCGAGTGGGATCGTGGGTCCAATGGGGATGGAAAGAGGATCTCGGCGGTCGGCCTAGGGTGGTTTGGGTGAGGAAGGGCTAAACTGTGGAGAGAATAGTGATAAAGGGTGGAAGGCCTCTCCACGGAGAGGTGAGGGTGAGCGGGGCCAAGAATGCGGCCCTTCCCCTATTGGCAGCTACCATATTGTCTCCAGGCCCTCACAGACTCTCCAATGTCCCGAGACTCAGGGACATAGACACACTGAGGATCCTCCTGGAGCAATTGGGCGCTGAGGTGGAGATAAACGGAGACGAAGTCCGGGTGAGCTGTCCCAAGATAAAGAGCCACAGGGCCCCATACGAGCTCGTGAAGACAATGAGGGCCTCGGTCCTGGTATTGGGTCCGCTCCTTGCCCGGACCGGAAGGGCCATGGTCTCCCTTCCCGGTGGATGCGCCATAGGGACAAGGCCCATTGATCAGCATCTCAAGGGATTGAAGGCATTGGGAGCTTCCATCTCCTTGAGACACGGATACATATATGCGAGGGCGAGGGGCGCTCTCAGGGGAACTGTGATCTGCTTCGATGTGCCAACGGTCACGGGGACCGAGAACGTTCTCATGGCTGCAACCTTGGCTGAGGGGGAAACAGTGCTGAAAAACGCGGCCTGTGAGCCGGAGGTTGTGGAACTGGCCAGGGCTCTCAACGGGATGGGGGCGAGGATAGTCGGGGCTGGGACCGAGGAGATAAGGGTACAAGGGGTAGAGAGCCTGGGTCCCATGGACCATCGGGTAGGTCCGGACAGGATAGAGGCCGGCACGTTCATGGTGGCGGCAGCCATAACAAGAGGAGAGATTCGAATCAGGGAATGTCCCCTCGAATGGATGGAGGCGGTTGTGAGCAAGCTCAAGGAGGCTGGGGTGGAAATATCCAAGGAAGGGGACTTGGTGCGCGTTGCTGCTAGGTGGAGGCCAGAGCCCGTGGATCTTAAGACTAGGCCCTATCCAGGTTTCCCCACTGACATGCAAGCCCAGATGATGGCCCTCCTTTCTCTGGCCAAGGGAACTAGCGTGATAACGGAAACGGTCTTCGAGGACAGGTTCATGCATGTAGCTGAGCTCAGGAGAATGGGGGCTCAAATTCAGTTGCAGGGTCCGAGCGCGGTTGTCAAGGGCGTCCCCAAGCTCACTGGCGCCCCGGTCATGGCAACGGACCTTAGGGCAAGTGCATCCCTCATTTTGGCCGGTCTTGCGGCAGAAGGCATAACGGAAGTATCCAGGATTTACCATCTGGACAGGGGTTACGAGAAGCTGGAGGAGAAGCTCTCTTCCCTGGGAGCCGAAATAAAGCGCGTGAGATGAGAGGGAAGGGGATCAGGGCATCGAGAAGGTGGAAGATCCGAGCTCCTTGGGGCCTGTCGAGATGAAACCCGACTGAAGATCCCGCTTCCTGGGGAAGGCGCCAGAAGGTCTTTGCGGAAAGAGGGGTAGGGGTCTTTGAGGGAGGGGAGCATTTCCGGGATTTCATCGGGGGATAGGCCTTTATTGCGTTCTCTGGGAGAGGATCTCCTCAAAAAGGGTCCAAGAGATTTTCGTGATCCAGGAAGCGGTGAGCCATGGTTAAGATGGTGAGGAGCTGGGACGAGGACTTCGAGACCTTCCTCCGTGGACTTGGCAAGAGGGGTGAGTCGGGGGGCCCGGAGGTCAAGGAGAAGGTCCAGAGGATCCTCCAGGAGCTCAAGAATGGTGGCAGGGAGGCTCTTCTTTTCTGGGCTCGCAAGCTGGACAAATTTCCAGAGGATAGGGATTCCCTGGAGCTCCATCCAGATGAGTGGGAGAAGGCCATATCCCAACTCCCACCCCGTTACATGGAGGCTATGGAGAGGGCCTCGGTCAGGATAAGGAAGTTCCATGAGGCCACGATTCCCAAATCATGGCTCACATTGGATTCCGAGGGGTGTATCTTGGGCCATTTGGTGCGCCCCCTCGAGAGGGTGGGGATCTATGCCCCAGGGGGAAAGGCCGCATACCCGTCCTCTGTCCTAATGACAGCCATCCCAGCCAAGGTGGCAGGGGTGGAGGAGCTCGTCATGTGCTCTCCCATGTCTCCCCTGGATCCCAATCCGGCGGTCTTGGCTGCAGCGAAGCTAGCAGGTGTGGACAGGGTATTCGCCATTGGAGGTGTCCAAGCCATTGGGGCAATGGCATATGGGATAGGAGAGGTCCCCAAAGTGGACAAGATTGTGGGGCCTGGGAACGTTTTCGTTGCAGAGGCCAAGAGGGCTGTCTTTGGAGAGGTGGACATAGACATGTTTGCTGGGCCAAGCGAGGTCCTGATCGTTGCTGATGGGAGCGCTCCAGCCAGTTTCGCTGCATGGGATATGCTCTCTCAGGCAGAGCACGACGAGATGGCTTCGGCGATCCTCGTCACCCCTTCCGAGCCGTACGCTCTGGAGGTGGAAAGGGAGCTCGAAGTTCATCTCCGAGGGGCCAAAAGAAGGGGAATAGCGGAGGAATCCCTGAGGAGGTATGGGGCAATC
>JAPWUY010000391.1 GCA_028275295.1 Thermodesulfobacteriota bacterium
CGGCCAAGATCGCACCCAATCTCCATTTTCCTCCCATCATTCCTCCTCCTTTCTCCCCGAGAGTTTCTCTTTTCTCGAAGGGGCCAGCCGACTTAAATGGCTCGCCCTTCTCCCCTATTTCAACACCACAAGGGCATCCACGGCTATGGGCTTGTCTCCCCTCACGATCATTGGATTGACATCTATCTCCTGGATATCCTCTTGTTCCATTCCTAGATCTCCTAGGGCCACCAGGCTCTGAGCCAGGAGGTCCCGGTCCACAGGGGGCATCCCCCTAACCGCCTCGAGGATCTTCTTTCCTTTTATCTCCTCCATCATCTCCAGGGCATCCCTCTTCTCTATGGGAGCAACCCGGAATGACACGTCCCTCAGAATCTCCGTGAAAATTCCTCCCAGGCCGAACATCACGCAAGGCCCGAACTGGGGATCCCTTATCATTCCTATGACGAGCTCCCGGGCTCCCTTCACCATTTCCTGGACCAGATACCCTCCCTCGATGCCTTGGGCAGCGAGTCTCAGCCTCTCGAATGCCTCCACAAGATCGTCCTCGTCCCTTATGCCCACTTCTAGCAAGCCCTTTTCGGTCTTGTGGGTCACCTGTTGGGAGCAAAATTTCAGCACGACCGGATAACCTATGGAGGCCGCGGCGAGTTTTGCCTGCTCGAGCTCCTCGACGAGCTCCTCCCGAGCCACTGGAATGCCGTATGCTGCGAGGATCTTCTTGCTCTGGTATTCCGATAGGGTCTTCTGTCCGTCTTTCTTTGCTGCTTGAATTATCCTGGTGACTTCCTCCTTCATGACACCTCCCATGCAAGATCTTCTGTGGGGAATATCACTGGAAGTTCTCCCTGTAAAGCTTCCTCGCTTTCTCCCTGTCCTCCCTGTCTCCTGGGTCTTTGGGTTCGGGAGCATTCAGGCACCACTCGAGTTCCTTCTTGGCGAGTTCCTTCTCGCCCATGGCCAGATAGGTCTCCGCGAGGAATATCCTCGTGAGAAAACTATTGGGCCCGTGCTCCAGGGCCTTCTTCAGATATTCCACCGAGTCCTTGTTGCTTCCTCCGGCAAACCAGGGGAGCTTGTGGGCCATCCTTCCCAGGATCCTGTATGCCCCCCCGTTCATGAAGCTGGGATCCAGGGCGATTACCTTGTTCATCTCATCCTTGATGAGATCCACGAGGCTGAGGCTCTTGAGGACCCCCTTTTTCTCCCCATAGACACCGTAATTCACCCCGAGCCAATAGTGGCAAGGAGCACAATCGTCCTTGAGGCTCACTGCCCTTTTTCCGTATTCTATGCCCTTCTCGAATATGGCTTCCCTCTCGGCCTCTGGGCTGTGTGTTCCAAGCCACCAACAGGCCCTGGCAAGCTTCCACAGGGCTTCCACATTCGTTGGATCCTTGCCGAGGATTTCCTCGTAGATCGCCATGGCCTCTTTGAGCTTCTGAAGATCTGCCCTGTGCGGCCAGAGAGCATCTGCCTTGGCCATGAGTTCCTGTGTCTCCTGGGAGTTGGCCCAAGGGAGAAAGATGAAAAACAGGAAAACCACCTGGATACATCCCCAAATCAATCGCCTCAAGATCGGATCCCTCCTGAGAACTCGTTTCCCACCGGATCCTTATACACCATGGCCCTGGGAGTGTCCACCCTTAAGTGGCTGAGCCTCTCCTCTCGCTGCCAACTCCTACTGCCTCATGTGGATGAGCCACCCAGCTCCCACCGCCCCGAAACAAATATTGGAGGCCCATGCCCCCACAAAGGGTGGGAGCATTCCCCCCCTTCCCATAGCCAGACCCAGGGCCAGAATGAGGTAGTAGACGAAGCCTATTGCCATGGAGAGGATTACCCCTGTTGCCAGTCCAGCTGCCCTGGGAGGGATCCTCATGGCAAGGGGAATGGTGAAAAGGGCGGTGATGAGGGGGAAGAAGGAGGAAGCCACCTTGAAGTGAAGATCAGTGAGCTGGGCCGTTGCGTCGAACCCCTCCCTTTTGGCCCTCTCCACGTATGCGAGTAGTTCGAAAAATCCCATGGATTCCACTTCTTCCCTCACCCACTGGAAGTCCTCGGGCTTCTCGGGAAGATGTATCTCCTTTGTCTGGAAACGTTCGACCCTGGGAGCCGCCCCTTGAGACCCCTCTCCCATCCACTGGATCCCTTCCAGGAAGACCCACTTTGTTCCATCCCAGCTCATCTCCCTGGCATCTACCCTCTGGGCCAATCTGAAATCCCTGTCCACTGTGAGAACGGTCACATCCCTCATGGTCAGATCCCCGGGGCCCTTCTCTTTACCTTGGAGCCCGGTCTTGGAAGATGTCTCGAGAAAGCCGACGCGATAAAAATTTATGAATCCCTCCCCAGGACTCCTCAGCCAGACCTGTGCCTGGGAGACGATGCTCCTTTGGGATGTGCGCTTGACCTCGGTCCTCCATATCCTCGTTGCCTCTCTTGTGGCCCTGGGCACTAAAAGCTCGGCCCAGAAAAAGGAGACGATACAGAGGGAGCCAGCTGTGAGAAGGAGGGGACTCACTATCATGAATCCGCTTGCCCCCGAGGCCTTGAGTGCGATTAGCTCATTCCTCCTTCCCATTAGCCCCAGGGTTATGAAACCACTGAGGAGCATGGAAACCGGGATCACATAGACTATGAACTGAGGGATTCGGCACATCATATAATAGAGGCCGGTTGCAGCAGGTACCTGATGCTCCAGAAGGTCGTCCCACCTGTCGAAGAAGTCTATGAGAAGGCAAAGCATGGTGAGCACACTGAAGATCCATCCGAGGATCCTCAAGTTTTCCTTGAAGACATATCTGAAAAGGAGACTCATGAGCCCGATCCAAATCTCCTAACCAGGAGCTTTCCCCCTTTGTCCATCATGGAGTTGAATTTCACAAGCCACCCCAAGGGCCTTTCCTTGGCAGTCCTCTGGAGGAGGACCAGGGTTGCAGCGCCGAACACCAGATTCGGGGCCCAAAGGCCCAGCCAAGGTGGGAGAGAGCCTGTCTCGGCCATGGTTCTTCCTGCAGAGAACATGAGATAATAGGCCAAGATTGCCCCCATCCCCAGAAGAAAACCGTGGGAC
>JAPWUY010000392.1 GCA_028275295.1 Thermodesulfobacteriota bacterium
TCGTGGCCTGTCCTTGCGCCTTGGGATTGGCAACCCCCACCTCCATCATGGTGGGCACTGGTAAAGGTGCGGAGTATGGGATCCTGATAAGAAGCGGTGAAGCCCTCGAGACCGCTCACAGAATGAAAGTGATAGTGATGGATAAGACAGGGACCCTGACCAAAGGGCAGCCCTCGGTCACAGACATTATTCCCTTTGGGAAAAGGGACCTGAGGGAGATTCTCCTCTATGCGGCCTCGGCTGAGAGGAACTCGGAGCATCCCTTGGGGGAAGCAGTGGTCAAAAGGGCCAGGGAAGAAGATCTCGAACTTCTTCCCGTAAACGATTTCGTCGCCATCGAAGGAAAGGGAATTCAGGGAAAAGTGGATGGAAAGGAGCTTCTTGTGGGGAACATAGCTCTACTGAGGGAAAGAGGGATACGGGTCGACTTCCCCGAGGAGACTGTGGAGGAGCTGTCCTCACAGGGGAAAAGCTCCATGTTCGTCGCCATCGATGGAGAGCTTGCTGGCATCATAGCGGTGGCAGACACCCTCAAGGAGAGCTCTCGGGAGGCAGTTCGATATCTCCGGGAGATGGGTATAGAGGTGGTGATGGTCACTGGGGACAATAGGAGGACAGCCGAGGCCGTGGCCAGAGAGGCCGGGATCCAAAAAGTGATCGCGGAGGTTCTTCCCCAAAACAAGGCCCGAGAGATAAAGAGGCTTCAATCGGAGGGCCTGGTTGTGGGAATGGTTGGGGACGGCATAAACGATGCTCCAGCACTTGCCCAGGCAGATGTGGGGATCGCCATTGGGACAGGGACAGATGTGGCCATAGAATCGGCGGACATAGTCCTCATGAGCGGCGATCTTAGAGGGGTCGTCACTGCCATCTCCCTGAGCAGGGCAACGATCCGCAACATAAAGCAGAACCTTTTCTGGGCCTTCGCCTACAACGTGGTTCTGATCCCAGTTGCTGCAGGGGCCCTCTTTCCTTTCACGGGAATTCTTCTCAATCCGGTATTCGCAGCCGCTGCCATGGGCCTCTCATCCGTGACCGTAGTGTCCAACGCCTTGAGACTGAGGCGATTTAGACCGGACAAAATCTGAGATGCGAGGGACCCCCTCGCCACGTCCGCGAGGGAAGGCTTCGCGCACGGAGATCCATTCCACCGGGCCAAAAAGGGCCGGAAGAACAGCTAGCAGCCCGAGAGAACGGTCTCCCCGCTGAAAACGCAGCCTCCCTCAGCGGACGCGAAGAGCCCTCCCCTTCTAACCTGTAACGAACTTTCTCCCTGCCTTTTCTTCCACGGATGTTATCTTGGTCACAAGCCTGCCCTTGTGGCCTTTTCTGTAGTCCACCTTGATGATGGCCGCGATACGGTTACAGTCCTCGGCCATGCGAAGGAAGCACTTCCTCACCACATCGAAGACCTGGTCCCATTCTCCCTCTAGGACTGTGCCCATGGGATTCATCCTGTACTCCAGACCACTGTCAGCTATGATCTCCATGGACCTTGCGACATACGGGCTGAGACTTTCACCCTTATCCAGAGGATACATGCTGAACTCAAGTAGCACCATCTTCTCCCACCTCCCTAGCGTCTTTAAGGTCCAAAGCAGGTTCCGCTATGTGCGACCAAACGCAACAAGTATAGCATGTCCAGAGGCTAAGCCAAAGCCACCGCGCCCTATCCTCGGACCCGATCACGCCCTCCATCGGGCCATACCTTCTGAGGCCGTGCTGGGAAAATCAGAGGGGGGAATCCTCTCCCTCGGGCTTGAGATCTTCGAACCACAAAAGGTAGAATTCAGGGAGCTTCTCGGATACGCCGCGGTGAGAAATTCTTTTGGCTTGAGGAGGTGGAACAATGGGGTTCGAGTTCATCAAAGTGGACAGAGAGGATCACCTGACCCTTATAACCATCAACAGGCCCGATGTGATGAACGCTCTCCATCCCCCAGCCTGCAAGGAGCTGGACGAGGCTTTTGAGAGCTTCTCCCAGGATCCAGAAGCATGGGTTGCGATAATAACGGGAGCCGGGGACAAGGCCTTCTGTGCGGGAAACGATCTTAAATGGCAGGCCCAGCATGGTGCCAAGGCCTTGAGAGAGGGCCTCGATTCCCTCAAGGGAGGATTTGGGGGGATCACGAGGAGGTTCGATCTTTTCAAGCCAGTCATAGCAGCTGTCAATGGACTTGCCCTCGGAGGAGGGTTCGAGATAGCCCTTGCGTGCGACATAATAATAGCTTCTGAAAATGCCTCCTTCGGTCTCCCGGAGCCAAGGGTGGGGATGATGGCGGGCGCTGGGGGAGTCCACAGACTTCCCCGTCAGATACCCTTCCACTTGGCCATGGGGCTGATACTCACTGCCCGCCGCATATCGGCCCAAGAGGCCTTCAGGCTGGGCATCGTGAATGAGGTGGTTCCGCCCCAGGAATTGATGGCCGCTGCCAAGAGATGGGCTTCCGAGATCCTGGAGTGCGCTCCTCTTGCCGTTAGGGCGAGCAAGGAGGCAGCCCTGAAAGGACTGGGCCACCCTCTGGAAGAGGTCATTGGGAAGGTTTTCCCAGGGGTCGCCACAATGGCAGCATCCGAGGATTTCATAGAGGGACCCAAGGCCTTTGCGGAGAAGAGAAAGCCCCAGTGGAAGGGAAGATGACCATATTCCGATAGAGAGAGCATACGATGGATTCTAGACGAGAAGCCCTGCGACCTCTGGCCCCAGTGGAGGTCAGGGATGATGTCCTCGAGATTTTCCCCTGGCTCGTGGAGCTGAGGCGGGATCTGCACCAGTATCCAGAGCTCAAGTACCAGGAGAGGCGCACGGGGGAGAAGATATCCCAGCTCCTCGGTGAGTGGAACATTGGGATCCAGAGGGGTGTCGCGGAGACAGGGATAGTGGGCCTGTGGGACACGGGAAAGGAGGGCCCGGTCCTGGCCTTGAGGGCAGACATGGATGCGCTCCCCATAAAGGAGGTGGAAGATCGTCCTTATGCCTCGAGGAATCCAGGGGTGATGCACGCCTGCGGCCACGATGCCCACGTGGCCATGCTCCTCGGCGCAGCTAGGATCATCGCGACCTCG
>JAPWUY010000394.1 GCA_028275295.1 Thermodesulfobacteriota bacterium
GGTGTGAGATTTCCATTGACATAAGATAACTGTGCAAGCACCGCTTGCATGTGCCTCAATGTGGTCCATCTTCAAAGTCTTGACACTTCGCGGGCGCAATCCCTAATATACGCCTGCCACAAGAGCCATTGGACCAAGGTACCTGGGGGCAAGGTGGCGCAAGGCCTCGTGGCGATCCAACCCAGGGAAGAGAACGAGAGAGGAGGTCAAGCCATGACAGAGAGAAGACGAAGCAAATCAGTTTTGGTCCTAGGAGCAATGATCTTCATCTGCTCTCTTTTCGTGACGGAAGTACTGGGGCAGCAGAAGGTCGACCTCAAGATGATGACAGGCCCAATGGGTGGCTCCTGGTATCCTCTAGGTGGGGCCATAGCCGAGCTCATCCAGAAGGCAATCCCCGGGGCCAGCGTGTCGGTGTTGCCAGGTGGAGGGATTGCCAATGTAGTTGCGGTCGAGGAAGGGAAGGCTGACATTGGTTTCGGGAATTCCTCCTCGAGTGTGGACGGGGTTGCGGGAAGGGATCCGTTCAAGGCCCCTACCAAGAACGTGATGCAGCTAGCCACCCTCTATCCCCAATACTTTCAGATGGTCGTGCTGGAAGAGTCAGGGATCAAAAGCCCTGCTGATTTCAAAGGGAAGGCCATATGCCCTGGGCCAAAGGGCCATACAGGGGAGCTTCTAGCCCGACAAGTTCTCCAGATTTACGGTCTCAGTTACAATGACATGAGCAAGGTGAATCATGTGAGCTACTCGGATGCAGTCTCCCTGATGAAGGACAACCATGCAGATGTGTTCCTTCTCGGGACAACGATCCCAGCCTCTTCCATACTGGACTTGGCCACGACCCGCAAGATAAGGCTCATCGGCCTCCCAGACGACAAGATTCAGGAACTCCAGAAGATGAACGCTGGCTATCTAAAGAGGGTCATACCCAAGGGCACGTATCCAGGAGTGGACTACGATGTGCCTGGGGTTGGCTACTTCACGCATTTGGTGATAAGTGCGAAACTTCCCGAGGACCTGGTTTACAAGATAACCAAGGTCATAGCTGAAAATGTGGACCAATTGAGCAAGGTGGTGAAAGACATGGAAGGGGTGAAGGCCAAGGACCTGGCCTTGGACATAGGGGTTCCCTATCATCCCGGGGCCCTCAAGTACTACAAGGAGGTAGGTGCAATAAAGTGATGTGAGCTCAGTTTCAAGCCTCTATCCAATCCGATCTAATGCGAGAGGATGGGCGGGGTTCGGCCCCGCCCATCGAGTTGGGGTGCCATGGAGAGATTGGGAAAGATCCTGGAAAGAGTGCTCAGAGTCGTCGCCATCGCGATGTCCATCTATCACCTCTGGGCTGCGACATTCGGTGCACCAGAGGCAATGATGCACAGGTCTGTTCATCTGACCTTCACCTTTGGCCTCATCTTCCTCACTTCCCTGTCCTCGAGGAAAAAGGGATTATCCTTGGTCATGGACCTCGTTTTGCTCGCTGCGGCGATGATCTCCATGGCCCATATCTTCTTGAACTACGAATACGTGGTCACAAGATACCCTTATGTTCAATCCCTGAGTGGCTGGGATTTCTGGCTGGGGATCGTTGTGACCCTGCTTCTCCTGGAGGCCTCCCGCAGGACAATAGGGTGGGCCCTTCCCCTCACGGCAGTGGCCTTTCTCCTTTACGGACTTTTTGGACAGCATCTGCCAGGGCTTTTGCGGCATACTGGCTTCAGTCTCGAGACCCTGATTGACCAGCTCTATCTCACAACGGAGGGAATATTCGGGATTCCTCTCGGAGTGTCGGCGACGTACGTGATCCTGTTCGTGATATATGGGGCGTTTTTGGAAGAGTCGGGCACTGGAGAGGCCTTCACTAATTTTGCCACGTCTCTGGTGGGTGGGACCAAGGGGGGACCTGGCAAGATCTCCTGTGTCTCATCTAGTCTCTTCGGAACCATTTCGGGAAGTGCTGTGGCAAATGTGATGGTGGATGGATGGCTCACGATTCCCCTCATGAAAAGGGCCGGGTTTAGGCCCCAAGCCGCAGCGGCAATAGAGGCAACTGCTTCAACAGGCGGGCAGATAATGCCTCCTGTCATGGGCGCAGCTGCCTTCGTGATGGCGGAGTTCACAGGGATATCCTATGTGGATATTTGCAAGCACGCCCTTGTTCCAGCCTTGCTCTACTACCTGGCACTCTTCATGGCCGTCCATTTCGAGGCCTCGAGAAGCGGTCTTCTGGGTCTTCCCAAGGAAGAGAGGCCGAGCCTCTCATCCGTCATGAAGGAAAAGGGCCATCTTTTCATACCCATAGGGGTCATAGTGTATTTCATGATCGCCGGGTTTACCCCCATGCTTGCCTGTCTGTATGCCATAGCTTCGGTCCTTCCGAGCTCTTTTCTCAGAAAAGAATCGAGAATGGGCTTGAGGAAGATCCTGAGGGCATTGGAAGCTGGAGCCAGAAACATGCTGCCAGTTGCGGCCGCATGCGCTTGTGCGGGAATAGTTGTGGGGATAATAAATCTCACGGGCTTGGCGTTGAAGTTCACGGGAATAGTGTTGGATGTGGCTGGTGGGAGCCTGGCCCCAGCTCTTATCCTGACAATGATCACCGGGATTATCCTAGGAATGGGCCTTCCCACCACAGCTGCCTACATAGTCCAGGCTTCGCTTTTGATCCCAGCCCTCATCAAGTTGGGGGTGCCTGTCATAGCCGCCCATTTGTTCGTCTTCTATTTTGCCATCCTCTCCGCCATAACCCCACCTGTGGCAATGGCGGTTTATGCGGCAGCCGGCATAAGCGGCTCCAATGTGTGGCAGACGGGCCTACAGGCCGTCCGAATGGGAGCAACGGGCTTCATTGTCCCGTTCATGTTCGTCTATGGGCCTTCACTCCTTCTGATGGGAAACTGGTTGGAAATCATAATGGCGATCATCTCCGCATCGGTCGGTGTGATCCTCTTGTCTGCTGGACTCATGGGTTGGTTCGTGGGGGAGACCAGGTTGTGGCAGAGGGGGCTCCTTGTGCTCTCGGCAATCCTCCTCATAAAGCCCGGTCTCACAACGGATCT
>JAPWUY010000393.1 GCA_028275295.1 Thermodesulfobacteriota bacterium
TCCATGGAGATTCCACCCTGTGGGAGGTTTTCAGGTGAGAGGGATGGAAGGTTACCTTGGCCCTTTCTCGCAGGGAGAATCCAGGAGGCAATCCATCACCCTCACAGCCTCCGAGCTTTACTGCCCCAAATGCAGAAAGGCATCTCCAGTGAGGGAAAAGCTTCTCCTTGTCCTTCCTGATGGAGAGCTCCACGAATACATATGTGCGGTGTGCGGAACCTCAGTGGGCGAACGAAAAACCCGCGAAAGCAAGGATGTGAGGATCCTTCTTCCCTGAGATAGGGCCGGATTATCAACCTTTCAGTTCCTGGTCACTGGAGGGTTGGTCTCGAAGGTTCTTTTCCCCATGGAAGCCTTGTTTCTTCCAAAAAGGCCGTATCAGGGGGCGAAATTACCTTCTTGGCCCCGTCATTCAACCCGAAGACGATTGTGCCCAATGAGGGCTATTAAATGTCTGGGCAAAGGGAGCCTTGCCGAAGAGCTCCGATTCTCGGCTTTGGATTCCAAAGAGGTCACGCTCGCAATATCTCGCATGGTGCCATCACCTTGGGGTCTTGAGCTTCCAATGTGACGGGCCTTGGAGATTGGTCCTCCCCAGGCCTCAGTCCCTTTCTCCCTGGAGGAATTGTTGGAGTTTTTTTCGGTTTGCACTGGACAACTCGTAGAACTCCACCCCTATGTACCCTATATCTCCGCCCTCTTTTCCCTCGAGGACGCTCTTTACTGTTCCGAGGACCCTCATGACTCCCCAAGGCCTCGGGAGGAGAAGCTCCATTTTGAGCTGGGTGCCTACGGGAAGGGCCAGAAGAGCCCTGTCCTGGATCTTGAGCCTCACTCCTCCCAAGGAGATATCCCTGGATATGGATCTGAAGACACGCCCCTTGAACATGGCTCCTACTCCGGCCAAGGAAAGCACTGAGAAGCTCAGGGGAAAGGCCTCATTGAGCCTCGGATATCTCCTCCTCTCAACGAGGCCAGCGGCCTTTTTCTTTGCTTCCATCACTTCCAATCTCTCGCGATGGAACCGCTCGAGCACCTCTCTGACCGATGGACATCTCCTCAGAACTTCCTCCAGTACACTGAAACCCACCTCGCAAAGGAGGGTCTCTTCCAGGACTTGCACGGTGGCATTTCGTGGCTCCTTGGCCACAAAGGACATCTCTCCGAAAAACTGCCCCTCTCCCAAAATCGCGAGATGGAGCTCCCGGCCTTCCATGTCGTGAATGAATATGTGGACCAGCCCCTCCAAGATCACAAATAGGGAATTGGCCCTGTCGCCCTGTCGAAATATGATCCTACCCCTGTCAAAGATCAAAAGTCGCGAATTCTGGCTCAAAAATTCCAGGGTTTCCTGGTCCACAGAGGAGAAGAGGACGCATGAGGAAAGGGCATCGGAGAGTCTCCTGGAGAGCCGAGATGTGTCTGGGGCCACACTTTCCGTCGTGGATATCCGCACATGATGCAAATCATCGGATAGGATGCGCACCTCCTGAGCAGTCTCGAGGAGCTCCTCTGTTATCACGGCCTCGGCGGGCTCTGGAACCGGCTCCTCTTTGTAGTGAAGGACGACATTACCTATCCGAATCACATCACCATTTCTCAACGCGGCCTTTTGAACCTTTTCCCCATTGATGAAGGTGCCATTGTGGCTTCCGAGGTCCTCGATCACGTTCTCCCCACCCACCTGGTATATGACAGCATGTTTCCTCGAGACACTGGGGTCCGTTAGGTGGATGACATTGATGGGACTTCGGCCTATGGTCACCCTATCCTCTATGGGATAGGTCACCTCCCTCACAACACCCTTCATCAGCACAAGGCATGCCTTGATCATTGGCCTTCGCCCTTCAATATGTTTTCTCTCCACATGGAGAAAAGATTGCGATCCCTCGATGGGCCTTTCTCCCCCAAATTCTCGACCACCATGGACCCAACAGCCCCCTCTAGCCGCCCCAAGACTTTCCCTCCAGAGGGGATGCATTCAGGTAGAGGCCTCAAGCAGGATTCTCCTGGTTTCATAGAAGGCCCTGGCGCAGCCGCTCAGGCTCAGGGTCAGTGCCCCGAGGAAGAAAAGTTCCCTCGAGCCTTCCATTGGTGGAAATGGGGTTTGAGCCGCGAGCAGACCCGCAACACCCAGTAAATTGACGAGGGATATCCTGATCCAAGGGGGGCAGTAGTGTCGATGGGGATGAGAGGATGCCCATAGGCTGTTCATCCCCCCTATGGCCAGCTCCGAGCAGAGGATTGCCAAGGCGAGCCACACGGATGCGACCTTGAGCCCCAATGCCGAGAGAAAAATGGCCGGGAAAACAACCGCCAAATTCACAAGGGAAGCCACGACAACCCAGAGATTCTCCCCCCTTTCCACCTTTGACCAGACCTTCACGCTTTTTGCGGCGTAGTGAACACCGCTCAGCAAGGTGGCCCCGCACACAAGGGCCATTATCGCCAAAATGGCCTCAGAGTGCGAGAAGAAAAGCCTCATGGAAGTGGCCCACCCCACAAGCACGAGGAAGGTCACTGCCCTCATACGAGCCCTCTTTGGCCTCATCCTGACGTACCATAGGAGCCAAGCTCCAAATCCCAGAAGGGCTCCCATGGGGACCATTACCCACAAACTCGACCCAAATAGGTGATTGAGGATTATCACACCCCCTCCTATCATCTGGATCGAGGTCTTGTACTTGGCCATCTCGGATGTCTCGAAGTGGAGTCCCCTGGACTCGTGAATGGCCCTCAGCTCCGTGACCCCTATCTCCCGCACCAGCATGAGCCACACCATCCACATGGGGACTATGCCCTCATGGGCTAGGGGGACGAACATGGCCACGACAAACATCTTGTCAGCAATGGGATCCAGCAAAGCGCCGAGCACCGTGGGCCCCTGTCTCCTCGCCAGATGCCCATCGAGATAATCCGTGAGGCCTATGAACAAGAAGAGTGCCAATGCCAGGGACTTCTCCTCAGGCCCCCCGAGAAGGAGTGCGCAGGGCGCCGGGATCAGCACGAGACGCAGCAAAGTCAGGTGGTTGGCCTTGATTGTCATGGGACCCCTGCGAGCG
>JAPWUY010000395.1 GCA_028275295.1 Thermodesulfobacteriota bacterium
GATAGACGTTCTCCCCTCCCGTTATGATCATGTTGCTCTTTCTGTCGACCAAGTAGTAATACCCATCCTCATCCCTTCTGGCCATGTCTCCTGCGGAGCAATAGGGCCCCCTGAAGGCCTCGGCTGTTTTCTCCGGCATCTTCCAGTAGCCCTGAAAGGCATGGGGTGTGCGGGAAAAGAGCTCCCCCACCTCTCCTTCGGGAACCTCGTTTCCCTTCTCGTCCAGGAGCTTTATCCTCCCAGAGCCAGTGATCTCCCTTCCTATGGAGCCCAGCTTAGTGAACTGCTCTTCAGGCCTGAGCAATGTGACCAGACCTGCCTCTGTGGAACCATAGGCCTCGAAGAGTTGAGAGTTCTTGAAGTAGTCCATTATGGCAAGTTTCGTCTCCTTTCTTGCCGGCGCAGAGGATATGAGGAGCTTCCTCACAGAGTCGCAGTTGTATTTGCCCTTCACGCTATCCGGAAGCCCCAGCATCATCACATAGTGAGTTGGGACTAGGGATGTGAAGGTTATCCTCTCTTGGGACATGGTCCTGAGGAGATGCTCCGGGTCGAAGCTCTTCATGTTGTAAACACAGACGCTACCTCCACAATACGTGAAGACGAAAGAGTAAAAGATGGAATTCACGTGGCACATGGGCATGACCAGAAGCCCGGTATCTTCCCTGCTGAAGCCGAAATCCACCTCGTTGATCAGGTAGAAAATAACGTAGCTTTCGTGCGATCTTATAGCGCCTTTGGGCTTTCCTGTGGTTCCAGATGTGTACATGAAGGTCCAGGTGTCTTCCGGGGCAACGTAAACCGAGGGTTCCTGTGAGGATGACCTCTCTATGAGCTCCTCGTAATTCGTGAACCCAGCGGGTGTCCTCGAGCCTCCAAAGTGGATATATCTCCTCTCCTCCACCTGGAGATCCTTCCTGATCTCTTCCACTAGCCCCAGGAAGTCATCCTGAAAGATCATGGCCTTGGCCTCGGAATTGTCCATTATGTAGGTGACCTCTGGAGCGGCGAGACGGAAGTTTATGGGAACTGCTATCAGCCCAGCCTTGGCCGTGGCAGCATAGATCTCCATCCACTCGACACAGTTGTACGCTAGGATTCCCACCCTATCCCCTTTTTCCAACCCGAGGCTAAGGAGTCCATTGGCGAGCCTGCACGATCTGTCATTCCACTGCTTGAAGGTCATGGAACGGACAAGATCCCTCGCACCTATCTTTTCTGGGAAGAGGATGGCATTCATGGTGAGGATCTCCCCACAGTTGAGAAGCTGGCTCATGCTGATCCCTCCTTCCTCCGAGACTTGTTCGAGGCTGCTCTCACAGGGCCTTGGCTAGCACCTCTGTTATGTCCATCACCTGGATCTTGACCTTTTGTTCCCTCCTCATCCTGGCCGCGGCCGCCTGGAGGGTCCTCTTGCAAGATGGGCATGCGGAGACTATCACCTCCGCACCGATGTCCCTGGCCTGAAGCACCCTCTTGTACCCTATGTCATCGCTCATGGTGAAGTCGAATGCCTTGAGGCCCCCTCCTCCGCCGCAGCACTTGGCCAAAAGCCTGTTCATGGGGAACTCGAGGAGTTCCAACCCGGGGACCGCCTTCAAGACCCTCCTAGGAGGCTCGAAGACCTTCATGTGACGGCCCAGGTCGCAAGGGTCATGATAGACCACCTTGGCGGGGAAAGATCCCTTGAAGGAGACTTTGCCAGCGCTTATGAGCTCATCCATGAACTCCACAAGATGCAACACCCTCGGCATGGAATCCTGCGCGTACTTGGGATAGAGATCCTTCAAGGTCTTGTAGCAGCCCGCACACGTAGTGACGATGGTTTCTGGAGATCTCCCCCTCCAACTCTCCAGATTCCTCTCCATTGCATTGCGGAACTCATCCATGGCTCCCACGAGATAGGCCAAGTACCCGCAGCAGTTCTCCTTTTCCCCCATGGTCCCGAAGGGGATCTTGGCCCCTTCGAGGAGCCTCATCACGGATGGGACGATCCTTGTGTCCTGGTAGGAGGGCACGCAGCCGAGAAACAGCAACACCCCTTCTCGGTCCCCCACTGGCTCGACCTCCGATGGGTAAGCCTCGGTCCTCTTCTCTGGCTCCTCGCCGAAGGGATTCCCCTTTTCCACCATACTCCTCAGCATGGGCGAGAACACTTCGGGGAGAAAGCCCTCCTCCACAAGCCTTCTCCTCGCCGCCTCCACGATTTCGGCCACCTCCACCCCAGCTGGGCAGACGGATCGGCAATTGAGACAAGTCGTGCAGGAGTAAAACCTGCTCGCCAGCTCAGCAGAGGGCTTCACTTTTCCAGTCATGAGGTCATATCCCAGAATCACCCTCCCCCTGGCATTGAAGGACTCGAGGAGCTTTTCCGAGTAAGTGGGGCAGCCCAGTCTGCAAAACCCACACATTATGCAGGCGAAGATCTCGTTGTCCACATGGTCCCCGAATCCCTTCACTTTTTCCGGCTCCCTGATGAGCCTCTCGAAAGCGAACTGATCCAGTATGTCCCCTATGGTCCCCTCGAACCCGAGCTTGCCAGGGTTAAGTATGTTATTGGGATCGAGGGCCTTCTTTATCTTTTCCATCACCTCCTTGGCTATGCCGAGTTCCTCGTGGATGTAAGGAGATTTGGCAAGTCCAACCCCGTGCTCTGCGGTGAGGGTACCCTCAAAGTCCTTTGTTAGGAGGATGAAGTCTCTGGCTATCTTCTTGACCTTCTCCCATTCCTCCGCATTTCTCGGGTCCATTATTATGACTGCGTGCAAGTTGCCATCCCCCACGTGACCGAATATGCACATGGGAAAATCGTGCTTCTGACCTATTTGCTGAATCCTCTCTATGGTCGCGGGTATCTGGCTTATGGGCACTCCGAAATCTTCCACTAGGGGAATGAGCCTGGAGCCCCTTTTCACTTTGGAAAGGGCGGAGACGAGGCCCTGCCTCGCTTGCCACATGGTCATGCGCCTCGCGGGGTCATCGGACCATTCTGTGGAAAGGGCCCCATGCTTGCGAAAGATCTGGTCTATCCTCTGGATATCCT
>JAPWUY010000396.1 GCA_028275295.1 Thermodesulfobacteriota bacterium
CCTCTCCTGAGGCCCCTCGGCTCTTT
Source organism: Thermodesulfobacteriota bacterium (assembly GCA_028275295.1). Classification (GTDB taxonomy): domain Bacteria; phylum Desulfobacterota; class Desulfocorpusculales; order Desulfocorpusculum; family Desulfocorpusculum; genus JAPWUY01. The sequence continues at coordinate 27 of JAPWUY010000396.1, forward strand.
TCTTGAGCTCCATGAAAAGCTCCCTCACCTGGAGCCTTGTGCTCTCGACCGAGCCTGTATTGTCCAGGACCCACTTTACCATGGAAAGTTTCTCTTCTATGTCCATTTGCGCTCTCAGCCTCGCATCCGCTTGATCCTCACTGAGTCCCTCCCTCTGGATGAGGCGCATCTTCTGCACGGATCTTGGAGCGTATACCAATACCACCTCATGGAACATATCCTGCATCTTGAGCTCCAGAAGAAGCGGGACATCCACAACCACCACTGCATTGGGAGCCCGCCTCTCTATCTCCCTCACAAGGGACCACATCTCCCTCAACACCCTGGGATGGATTATCCCCTCCAAGGCTTTCCTCGCACCCTCGTCGCGGAAGACTATCTCCCCCAGGGCCTTCCTGTTCAGGGTTCCATCCGGGTTGATTACTCCATCGCCGAATCTCTTCCTTATCTCCCAGAGAGCTTGAGAGCCAGGCTCCACAACTTTCCTGCTCAAGACATCCAGGTCTATGACCTGAGCCCCGAGCTCCTCGAACATCTTGGCCACAGTGCTCTTTCCCGAGGCTATGCCACCTGTGAGGCCCACAAGCAGCATCACAGGCCCTCTGCCATGGTTTCTGCCTTCTGGATCATATCCTCTATCACCTCCAGCCCCCTGTGCCATAGGCCCGGGTCCGAGAGATCCACTCCTGCCTTGGCCACGATCTCCTTGGGAGAGGCTGCACCCCCCATGGACAGCATCTCGAGATAGCCCTCGACGAACTCATCTCCCTTTTCCCTGTAAAGGGAGAAGAGGGCGAGGACTAGGAGCTCTCCGAAGGCATAGGCGTAAACGTAGCCGGGGGTATGAAGGAAGTGAGGGATGTAGCTCCACCACAAGCTATAGTCCTCGGTGAGAGTGACAGACCCCTGGAACATGGCCTTCTGGGTCTCGAGCCAGATGTGGGATATCTCCTCAGTAGTTAGCTCCCCCCCTTCCCTTCTTTTCCTGTGGCATGCGTCCTCGAACCTGTTCATGGCTATTTGGCGGAAGACCGTGGCGAGTGTGTCCTCTATCTTGCTACAAAGGAGTGCGAGAAGTTCCCTTTTGTCTGAAAGTTGAGAGGCGAGCCTCTCGAAGGCTAGGATCTCACCAAAGACCGAGGCAGTCTCAGCCAGTGTGAGGGGGGTTTGACTGTTGAGGAATCCCTGTTTCCGAGCGAGAAACTGGTGCACCCCGTGGCCGAGCTCGTGGGCCAAGGTCATCGCATCCCTGAGTTTGCCCGTATAGTTGACCATTATGTAGGGGTGGACCGATGGGACACATGGATGGCTGAAGGCACCTGATCTCTTCCCCTGTCTTACAGCCGCATCTATCCACCTGCGTTCGAAGAACACGGAGGCTATCTGGGCCATATCCTTTGAGAAGTGGCTGAAGGCTTCTAGAATCTGCCCCTGAGCCCTCTGCCAGGGGAGGATCTTCTCTTGAGGGAAAATGGGGGCATAGCGGTCATAGTCGTAAAGGGTATCCAAACCCAGGAGCCTCTTTTTCAGCTCGTAGTAGCGGCGAGGCAGGTCGTAGCGAGATACCACTGCCTCGACTAACGTCTCCACCATCTCGTCCTCTATCTCGTTTGCCAGGTTCCTGGCCGAAAGCCAGTGAGGGTATTTCCTCAGCCTGTCCTCTATGGCCTTGTCCGAGGCGACCATGTTGAATATGAATGTGAGGGTGCGGATCCTGCTTTTGAGACCCTGAGTCAATGCTTGGGCTGCCTTCCTTCTGAGCTCCCTCTCTGGACTGTAAAGGAGCGATAGCAAGTCCTCCTCTGTAACCCTTTTACCATGGAGCTCGAATGGAATGTCGTTGATAGTCTCTTCGAAAAGCCTAACCCATGCCGAAGCCCCAGTCACTGATTTTTCTGCAAGAATCCTCTCCTCCGGCTCGCTCAGAAGGTGGGGCTTGTAACGCCTCGCTGCCCTGAGGTAATGGCCCCAATGGGATAGAACAGGATCCCGCAGGAGCTCTTGGGCTCTCCCATCCTCGATCCCAACCCACTCAAGTTCAAAAAATAGGACATTGCTCCTCACGAGGGCCTCTTTCTCCCTCACCTTCTGCAAGAACTTCCCCCGCGAGGGATCAAGGGTGTCCGTCACGAACCAAAGGTGAGAGAAAGACTCCACCTTGGCCATCTTCTCGAGGATCGCCTCGTACTCCTCCATGGCACATTTCAAGGCAGGGGCATCCAAGCTCGCCACCTTCCCCAGATACCTCTCCCTGAAAGAGAGGGCCATCTCTTCCACTGATTCGAGATCCCTTTCCACAGAGGGGTCTTCTGGCCCCAAATAGAGATCGGAGAGGTCCCACAATACCTCTTCAGCGCCAGTGGCCTGTTCAGCCCTCTCTGATGGCATCCTGTTCCTCCTTTTCTCTTGCTCAGGGTCAGGCTCTTGACTGGAAAAACGGATCTTTTCTGAAGGCATCCATGTAAGCGAAGAGAGCTGGAGAACCACCTGTGTGGACGAAAAGGACATTTTCCCCCTTGGAGAAAAAGCCTTTCCGCACAAGATCTATCAAGCCAGCCATGGCCTTCCCAGTGTAAACGGGATCGAGAAGGATCCCCTCGGTTCTGGCAACCAACGTGACCGCTTCCACCATCCCCGATGTGGGAATGGAGTAACCCTCGCCCACGTATTCATCGAAGCATCTTATCTCTTCTTTCGGGATCTCATCCTTTATTCCCAGAAGAGAGGCTGTGGATCTAGCCAGATTCCATACGAGTCCTTCCTGGGCATCCTTTTTCCTGCTCACATTTATCCCGACGACCGGTATATTGCTTCTGTTTCCCCAAAATCCCACCACAAGACCAGCCTGGGTCCCCGCACTCCCACTTGCACATACCACCCTGTCTATTCTCAACCCCTCCTCGAAGGCCTGGGAAAGGATCTCCTCAGCGCAAGCCACGTACCCTAGGGCTCCCAGGGGAGTCGATGCCCCTCCTGGAATTACATAGGCCTTCTTCCCTTTGGCCTC
>JAPWUY010000397.1 GCA_028275295.1 Thermodesulfobacteriota bacterium
ATCCTGAAGGCCTCAACCCCGGCCCTGGTGGATTTCTGGGCACCCTGGTGCGGGCCTTGCAGGGTGGTTGGTCCCATAGTGGAGGAGATTGCCCAGAAGTACGCTGGAAGAATCAAGGTCGCCAAGCTAAACGTTGATGACAACCCCATAACCCCTGGAAAGTATGGGATTCGAGGCATCCCCACGCTGATCCTGTTCAAGGACGGCGAAGCCGTGGACCAGATAGTGGGGGCAGTGCCCAAAGGGCAGATAGAGGCAATGCTCCAGAAGGTGCTGTGAGTTCCCGAAAACCCCACTCCGAATTCCCGGAACAGAGGGGTACCGATGGCTGAGCCCCAATGGGACATAGTGATAGTGGGAGGAGGGCCTGCTGGGCTCACGGCAGGTCTCTATGCCTCAAGGGATGCCATGAGGACACTCCTTTTGGAGAAGGGCATTTCCGGAGGACAGGTGGCGACAACGGAATGGGTGGAGAACTACCCAGGATTCCCGGAGGGGATCTCGGGATTCGACCTGTCTCAGAGGATGGAGGAGCAGGCGAGAAAGTTCGGCCTCCAGATCACCCAGGCAGAGGTGGAAGAGATAAAGATAATGGAGGGTGAGCCTCGGTGGTTTCAGGTGAGGGCATCGGGCGAAACCTACAGTTGCTGGGCGTTGATACTGGCCATGGGTGCTGATTGGAACAAGCTGGGAGTGCCGGGAGAGGATGAGTTCAGGGGGAGAGGGGTCTCCTATTGTGCCACTTGCGATGGTCCCTTCTTCCGGGATCAGGAAGTGGTGGTAGTGGGAGGCGGGGATACAGCAGTGGAGGAAGGGACATATCTCACGAAGATGGCCTCCAAGGTGACCCTCGTTCACAGGAGAGACAGACTGAGGGCCTCTCCCATCATCCAGAAGAGGGCCCTTTCCAATCCCAAGATGGAGTTTGTCTGGAACTCAGTGGTGGAGGCCATTGAAGGAGGCCCCAAGGGAGTGGAGAGGGTGAGGATCAGGGAGCTCACATCTGGAAAGGTCTGGGAAAAGCCCTGCTCGGGGATATTCATCTTCGTGGGCATGGTCCCAAATACTGGCTTTTTGGGAGATCTCGTGGAGAAGGATTCGAGGGGCTACATCCTGACAGACGATGAGATGCGGACCTCTCAGCCAGGAATCTTTGCCTGTGGAGACGCCAGAAAGAAATTCCTCCGCCAAGTGATTACAGCCTGCGGAGATGGAGCCACGGCTGGGAAGGCGGCAGCCAAGTATGTGGAGGAATTGATGGGCAAGGCTTACGAATAGCTCCGGGTCCGGGTAAAGGGCACGGAGATCATCCAAAAGGGGGAGGAGAGAGTGGAAATAAGGGTCGAGAGAGTGGATCCTTCGAGGAGAAGAAAGAGGCCCGAGGACGAGGGCAAGCTGGGGTTCGGCATATACTTTTCCGATCACGTCTTCCTCATGGATTACAAGGATGGGAAAGGATGGCACAACGCCCGCATAGAGCCATATGGCCCCATAAGTTTGGAACCATCTGCACTGGTCCTCCATTATGGCCAACAGGTGTTCGAGGGTCTCAAGGCTTACAGGAGGCCGGATGGAGGTATACAGCTCTTCAGGCCCAGGGACAATCTTAGAAGGCTCAACAGATCGGCCAGAAGGCTGTGTATGCCAGAGGTGGATGTGGAATTCACGTTGAAGGCCCTGAAGGAGCTCATATCCTTGGACCAGGAATGGGTCCCTAGGACTCCAGGTGCCTCCCTTTACATAAGGCCCACTATGATAGCCACGGAGCCAGCCCTCGGGGTGAAAGTTTCTCCTGAATATCTCTTCTACATCATCACAGGCCCTGTGGGGGCCTACTATCCCCAGGGGTTCAATCCCACCAAGATCCTTGTGGAGGACAGGTATGTGAGGGCCGTAAGGGGCGGCATAGGGGAGGCCAAGACCTGCGGAAATTACGCGGCGAGCCTGCTGGCCATGGAGGAAGCTCACAAGAAGGGCTACACCCAGGTCCTGTGGCTGGATGCAGTTTACCAGAAGTACGTGGAGGAAGTGGGAACGAGTAACATCTTCTTCCTGCTCGAAGACGAGCTTGTGACACCTCCCCTAGGAGGGAGCATTTTGCCAGGGATCACCAGGGACTCGGTCATCCAACTGGCCAGGGATTGGTGGATCCCTGTAAGGGAGCGCTTGATATCCATAGACGAAGTGGTAGACGCCATAAAACTGGGCCGCATGAAGGAGATATTCGCAACAGGGACAGCAGCTGTCATATCCCCAGTGGGCGAGATCTCTTACAAGGGCGAAGTCTATACCATAAACCAGGGAAAGGTGGGGGAACTCTCCAAGAAGCTTTACGAGGAATTGCAAGGGATTCAATACGGCCTCAGGCCAGACCCCCACGGCTGGATAGAGAAGGTGACCTGACCCCGATGCGTCCCCGTTGGAGAGGAGCTTTTGGCCGAAGTTCGCGGGGAAGGTGCGGCGACGGATTCATTGGGAGGAGCCCCTTTTCACCCAAGCGCTCCACTTGAAGGAAGACCGTGACTGCCCATCTCAAAATTCATGCAGGATTGACTGGGGATACTGGGAAGCACGTCGTGGGCTCGGGGGCATGACCCCCCCGAGCAAGGGGCTCATTCGGCCTGCCTCATCCCTCTCAGATATTCCTCCCATTCTAATGGGAGGAGGGTGCTCTTCTTGGTATTGCACTCCTTGCAACAGACCACGCAATTGCTTCTCGTACTCCTTCCACCTCTGGCCAGGGGAACCAGATGGTCCATGGTCAGGTCTCCTGGGAGGAATTTCCTCCCACAATAGTAACATATGCCCCTGGCGAGCTTCCTGCGCCACCATGCAGTCTGCCTGAGCTGTCTGGCCTTCTCCCTCTCTCTCCTCAGGTCCGAAGGGGAGACCCAAGGGGCCGAGAAATCACGAGGAAGTGTCCTGGAAGCCCTTTTTACCCTAGCCAAATCCCCCATACTCCGATCCGGGAAAACTCCCGGGTTAATCGTCCCGGTTCCATTATACGACAACTGTTGGCCGTTTTCTCAACA
>JAPWUY010000398.1 GCA_028275295.1 Thermodesulfobacteriota bacterium
CATAACCCAGGCCTCGGAAGTGATAACCCGCTTCCTGGAACAGTGAACTTTAAGCCCCCGCCCCATGGTGGGGGCTTGCGTATCAAAGCGGCTACACCTGGGGGGCTGGCCTGCGTCATTCGCCATCAGCCCACATGGGGACTTGCGTGAGCACATTTCCCGGCCCAAGCGGTCCATGGCCAGAGAGCGCTTCTGATTCTCGGTCCATGATTTGAAATAGGGCTGATGTGGGATGTGCCGAGGTGCATTGGAGGCTCGGGGGCTCGAGCATCTGAAATCGTGAAGTTTGGAGGACGATCCAGGCTGGCCCTCAAGTTTTGGAAGTTGGAATACCGTACTTGCGCATCTTCTTGTAGAGGTGCGTCCTGTGGATTCCAAGGGCTCTTGCCGCCTCAGCCCTGTTGTGGCCCGAGGCCTCTAGGGCCTGAATGATCGCCTCCCTTTCTGCCTCTGCCCTCAGGTGAGAAAGACGCGGGCCTTGGGGCGTGAGGCCTCTCTTGCGGCTTCCCCTGAGGTAAAAGGGGAGGTCCTCCAGGCCAATAGTGTCAGAATCTGTGGAAGCGAACGCCCTTTCCAGGGCATTCGCGAGCTCTCTCACGTTTCCTGGCCAGCTGTAAGATACCAGGGCCTTCTGGGCACTTGGGTGGAGTTTTGGCTCCGGCCTGGAAAGCTCGTCTGCCATCCTCTTCAGAATGGAACTGGCTATGGGAAGAATATCCTCTCTCCTTTCCCTCAAGGCCGGAATGTGGATACGAATGACGTTCAGTCTGTAGAAGAGATCCCTCCTGAAGCGTCCCTGAGCCACGAGCTTCTCCATGTCCTGGTTGGATGCTGCAATTAGCCTGAAGTCAGTGCGGATGACTGTTGTGCCCCCTACCCTCTCAAGCTCCTTCTCTTCCAGAACCCTGAGGAGCTTGGGTTGCATCTCCAGAGGAAGGTCTCCTATCTCGTCCAGAAAGAGAGACCCTCTGTGCGCCAATTCCAGTTTTCCAGGCTTGCCGCTGGATCTGGCCCCGGTGAAGGCGCCCCCCTCGTACCCGAATAGCTCGGACTCGAAAAGATCCCTCGGTATAGCGGAGCAGTTTATGCGAACAAAGGGGTAGACCCTCCTAGAGCTGGCATGGTGGATCGCATGGGCAACTAGTTCCTTTCCAGTTCCCGACTCTCCGGTTATGAGCACTGGGAGATTGTGGGCTGCTGCCTTCAGGATCTCCTTTCTGAGCTTGGCCATAGCCTCGCTCTCCCCCACTATGCTCTCCACCGTGTAGCGACTCGAACGCAAGGAGAGGAGCTCCTTCTCGTACATCTTGACCTTGGATTCCAAAAGGGAAAGACGCCGAGCCAATTTCCCTACATCCTGCACATCCTTGAACATGACTTGCCCGTAGACAGCTATGACCTTTCCATCCTTCCATATGGGGATCCTCTGGACCACCATGGTGCGGCCTTTTATCTTGTGGCTGTGGTTTATCTCAGGGATCCCTGTCTGGGCAACTATATGCATGCGGCTATTCTCCACTACCTCGGTGCAGTGCCTGCCCAGTTGCTCCTCCGCCTTCACACCGAGGAACTTCGCGTAGGGACCATTGAGAAGGAGCACCCTCCCTTGCGGGTCAGTGACTATGGCGCCACTGTGGATGCTCTCGAAGACCAACCTCAGAAGCTCGAGTTCCTGAGAAGGATCCATGGGACAAATGGCCATCTGACCCTCCCTCGTAGCATCTTTGATACATGTTCCCTTTTTGCTACGGCACTCCTTTATACACCCCAAGGCTCGGCTGAGGCAAGCCTTCGTCCTTGGAAGCTCGCGAAGGTCATCCTAGGCGCTTTTGGCTCCCCCTTTTTCCTTTTCTGGCCCGTTCCTTGCAAGGGCAAGGTCTCGAACGTTTCGAGAGGGGAGGTGTTTCGTGGAGCTTGCGGAGCCGGAGATAAGGCCGGAAGATGTGCTCAGGCTGTCCGATCCTGATTTCCACAGTGGAAATGTCTGCATAGTCACTGGTTGCGGAAGTGGGATAGGGAGAGCCACTGCAATTGCCTGCGCAGCAAATGGGATCACCACAGTGGGGCTGGACATCGATGTCGAGGGGGCAAAGAAGACTTGCGAGTTGGCCCGAGGGATGGGCGGAAAGGTGGTTTTCATAGAGTGCGACCTCACAGATGACGCGCAAATGGAAAAGGCCGTCCATGAGGCCTCTTGTATGGGCTCCATAAAGTATCTGGCCAACATAGCTGGCATCCAGCACATAGACCTCATAGAGAACTTTCCCATGGAAAAATACGACCTCATGCAGAGGATCATGTTGAGAGCCCCTTTCTTTCTTTCCAAGCTTGTCATCCCTCACATGCGCAAGAGCCCTGGCGGGACAGGGGTCATAGGGAACATGGCCTCGATCCATGCCCACATATGCACGAGCCACAAGCCAGTTTACAACATCGTGAAATTCGGCTTGAGGGGACTCACCCAGTCCATAGCTGCGGAAGGAGACGGGAAGATTCGGGCCTTCTCAGTGAGCACCGGGTTCGTGAAGACCCCTTTGGCCCTGGGGCAGGTGCCTGCTCAGGCAGCCCAGAGGGGCATAAGCCCGGAGGAGGTAGTCAGAGACGTGATGATGGGCCGCTCCCGGATAAAGGAGATGATGGCCCCAATAGAGGTCGCGAATCTCTTTGTGTTCGGCTTCTCCCGGTTCTCCCGATACCTCATAGGAGGCGATCTTCTTTTCGATGGGGGGGTAGTGTTGACTTATTGAAGAGTGATAGAGCGCCTTCTCAAGAACTGGGAAAGCGAGATGGGAACCCCACGGACTTCAACTTTCGAAGACGCCCGGTGACCCAAATCCCAAAGCTCCAGAATCTCTAGGTCGTCTGGGCTCGCGGACAAATGAAGGTATGGAAGGTCTGGAGCCAATTGGGGGAGGAGAGATCGCCGTGATCGATGGGAAAAAAAATTCTAATATTTCAATTTTCGTCTTGACAGGCCTCCCGCGGGTACCATATCATGCACCCCGCAAAGGGATCCTTGGTTCGTCTG
>JAPWUY010000399.1 GCA_028275295.1 Thermodesulfobacteriota bacterium
CTTCCTTCAAGGAGTTTTCCCTGTATGATACTTACAGAGATGCGGGCGGGACAGTGGTGAGGTTATGAGATCGAGGCCGGAGCCGTAGGCCATCGGGGAAAAGGGAGAAGGAGTGAGGATAAGGGAGTTCAGGAAGGCCGTCAGAGAGGCGATCCTCCATCTTCCTGGGGAGATAAGGGCTGCAATGGATAACCTGGCTGTCACTGTGGAGGACCTGCCTTCTCGGGAGACAATGGCAAAGGTGGGTGTAAAAGACCCTTACGACCTCCTCGGACTCTACGAGGGTGTCCCCTTAGAGAGAAGGGGTTTTTTCTACGGAAATGTGCTTCCTGACAGGATAGTGCTTTTCAGAAAATCCATACTGGCGCGATGCAGGCAAAAGGATGAGGTGGTGGAACTCGTGAGGAAGGTTCTCCTCCACGAGGTGGGCCACTTTCTTGGGCTCGAGGAGGATGACCTGAGGAAGATGGACCTATGATCACCGAAAGCCCTCGCAACTGTTGTACGCACCTTTTCCCGGAAAATTTTCCAACTCTACCCCAATATCTTGTTGCATTCCTTGACGAGTGGGCCAGATAGTGTTATGCTCCCACGAAACGGAGCAACATGACCGAGGGGGTGCCATGGACACTACTCTTGCTGGCATTCGGGCGATGGTTGTGGACGACGATCCTTCTGTGCTATCGCTCATGGTCAGGCTTTTGAGGCATTGGGGTTTCGATTCGGTGAAGGAGGCCCCGGATGGGAGATCCGCTCTCAGAAAGGCCATGGAGATTGCTCCCGAGATCGTCTTCATGGATGTGGAGATGCCCGAGCTCAATGGCTATGAGGCCTCGCTTCTCCTCAAGGAAAGGTTTCCAGGCGTGACAATCATCTTGGTGACTGGGGTCCCCGATGGAAGGCTCGCGAGGAAGGCCCTGGAGCAAGGAGTGGTGAAGGCCGTTCTTCCCAAGCCTTTCACCTTCGATCAACTGAAGATGCTAGTGGATGAGTTTTTGAAGGAAAGGAGAGGGGTCGCCAAAGAGCGCGGGGCAGGTGCGGTCGCATAGGAAGGGCGTATGGAGGTTCCCTTTGAGGCCGTGGAAGACTCGCTTCCCGAGTAGTCCAGACTTTCTCCCCTTGCTCATCTTGGTCCTTTGCACCATCTTTTGGGGAGGGCTTTTTGTGGGATGCGCCACAAAGCCGGGGATGCCTTCTTCACCTCCAGCCAGGAGAAGTCCTGAGACTGCCCCTCCTCCTCCAGCGAGAGTGCAAGAGGGCGTGGCTTCCTGGTATGGCCCAGGCTTTCACGGGAACAGGACATCCAGTGGTGAAACATACGACATGTTTCAGATGACAGCAGCCCACAGGACCCTCCCCTTGGGGACCAAACTGTTGGTCACCAATTTGGAGAATCAGAGGACCGTGGAAGTGGTTGTCAATGATAGAGGGCCCTTCGTGGGAGATAGGATCATAGACCTCTCCTACTCCGCAGCGAGGGTCCTTGGAATAGTGGAGCCAGGCACTGCGAGGGTCCGGCTCGAGATCATAGAGGATCCACCGGGGGGTCCTGTGGCCGATTTCTCCTCAAAGCCAGTCTACTCGCTCCAGCTCGGAGCCTTCTCTGAGCTGGAAAGGGCTCGGGGTCTCCAAAACGAGATCGAAAAGCTCCTAGGGCCTGGCACGGCGAGAATTGAGCCGGCCCGCGTGGGAAGTCAAGAGCTTCACAGGGTGAGGGTCGGCTTTTTCCAGGACAGGGAAGAGGCTCTGGCCAAGGCCAAGGAACTTGTGTCGAGGGGATACGTGGTACTTGTAGTCGATGCCAGATAATCCCACTTTTTTGGCTCCCTCCAAGGCCTGGCTGAATCCGATCAGTTGATGTTTTGGGGATCTGAGCTTTTCAGAGTACCACAAGTAAATTAGCCCCTTTTCGGGATGCCCATGAGACGCAAGGCGAAGAGCAAAACCCCAACTGTGACGGCTGAATCGGCCAAATTGAAAGCTGGCCAATGGTAAGGGCCCAGATGAAAGTCCAGAAAATCTATGACCTCTCCTCCTTTCACCCTGTCCACTAGGTTTCCCATTGCTCCACCCAATATGAGTCCCAAAGAGGCCGTATCGAGAAGGCTAGAGGGTCTTTCCTTGAGCCAGATCCAAACCAGGAAGCCAATTGCCAAAAAAGAGGCGAGGATCAGAAGGTAAGGCCCGACGACCTCTCCGTGCCCCGAGAATATTCCGAAGGCTGCCCCTTTATTTCTCACGTACGTGAGGTTGAAAAACCCAGGCACCACCTCAACGGTCTCGTGGAGGCCCATGGTTGTGGAGACAATTGCCTTGGTAATCTGATCGCACACCCCCACAGCCACTGCCACCACAAGCCCCCAGAGTTCTGGGATCCTAGGCTTGACCATGAACTTCGATCCTATCGAGGACTTGGGCGCACCTGGAGCAGACCTCCGGTCTCGAGGCCTCCTTCCCCACTGTGGGATCCCATTTCCAACACCTCGAGCACTTGGCCCCCGGAGCTCGTTCCACCTTCACCCTGAGCCCCTCGATCTCTGTGCTCTCCATGACATCGGCCCCCGGGGTCAAATCCATTAGGTCGAGCTTGGAGACTATGAAGAGCTCTTCCAAAGATTCACGATACGGCTCGAATTTGTCCCTCAGTTTTGGGGGAATGTCCAGTGTTACCTTGGCATCCAGAGCAAGCCCAATGACCTTTGCCCTCCTTGCGGCCTCCAGGGCCTTGGTCACCTCCCCTCTCACCTTGAGCCACATCTCCCATCTCTCAGCTAGCTCCTCATCCTTCCAATGAGAAGGGGCCTCGGGAAAGGGGGCCAGATGCACGCTCGATGCCTTTCCTTCCCATGGGGGAATGTGCTCCCATATCTCCTCGGCGGTGAAACTCAAAATAGGCGCCATCAGGGTCGTGAGGCAACGAAGGACCTCGAAGATGGCACTCTGGGCAGATTTCCTCTGGTAATCCCCAGGTGCCTGCACATAGAGCACGTCTTTTAGAACGTCGAGGTATATGGCGCTCAGGT
>JAPWUY010000009.1 GCA_028275295.1 Thermodesulfobacteriota bacterium
CAAAGGGAGGGAAAGACGATGAAGAGGAAATGGGTAGGTTTGGTGGCAGGAGTGGCCATGGTCGGCTGGGCCGCGGCAGCCATGGCCGGACATGGATGGGGCAAGGGCATGGGCCCAGGAGGGGGAGGCGTGGCTAACCCCTACGCGGCATCCTATCTGGGGCTCACCCCGGAGCAGACTTCCCAGCTCCAGGCAATGAGGGAGAGGCACTTCAAGGAGATCGCACCGTTGCAGGAGAAGCTCTTTGCCAAGAAGCAAGAGCTGAGGCTCCTTTGGGCCAACCCCAATCCGGACGCTTCCCAGATCACGGCCAAGCAGAAGGAGATCACCGCTCTCCAAGCCCAGATCCAGGAGCTGTCCACAAAGCATCAACTGGAGGCGAGAAGCATTCTCACCCCTGAACAGCAACAGAAGCTATCCGTTATGAGAGGCCCAGGCCTGGGCGCAGGTCTTGGCTGGGGCAAGAGGGGAAGAGGCTGGTAGGCCACGTACAAGGGGCGGGGGATTAACCCCGCCCAAAACAAACCACACGAGGAGGTATGGAACAATGAAGAGAGTGCTCACATTGACGACGGTTCTGGTGGCCATGGTAGTTCTTGCATCCACAACCCTTGCCGGGCCCTGGGGTGGCAGGTTCTACGGGATGGGGCCTGCTTTGAGCAATCTGACCCCCGAGCAGTCTGCCAAGATCCTGGCCCTGCAACAGGCCCACCTGGAGAAGGTGACACCCATTCAGGAGGAGCTCTTCAAGAAGAAGATGGAGCTTCGATCTCTATGGGCAAGCCAGAACCCGGATCAGGCCAGGATCAACGCCCTGCAGAAGGAGATCTTCGATCTCGTAGACCAGCTTCACCAGGAGTCAATGGCTCTCAGGTCTGAGATCCTGAAGGTCATCCAGTCACCGTAAACCAGATAAATTGGGGGGCGGAAATCCCGCCCCCTTCTCTATCGCGGCCTTTGGGGCCGTACAGCACGAGAGGCCCGAGATGCCATCGAACCCCAACAAGGCAGAGGAGATCTGGGAGGGAAGGTCCCACTCAGCACTCGACAGAGGAGACATCCGCAGGATGCTCTTGGCCGTTTTGATCATAGGGACATTCGCGTGTCTGGAGGTGGGAATATTCCTCTTCACCCTGGAGGAGAAGCCAGGTGGGATCAGCTCCCGGCCCGGGCAAGACAATAGGCCAGCCAGAATCCAGGTCACAGATTTCATGGGGGAGGGGCCGCAAGTCCATCGGGCCGAAAAACGAGAAAAAGGCTATGTTCAGGCCTGGCTGAGATTACAGGGCCAGCAAGTGCCTTCACAGCCGATTTCGACACTCTTGCAAATGGAGGAGGAAGAGCCGTTGGGTTGTCAGGATAGCCCTGGGCCTCAGCAACCTCTGCCTCCAGGAGTAAATGGGCCGTCATGCCAATGAGCTGGCCCTAAGTCCTGAGGGCATTGCCGGTTTGTCCCCCAGAGGCCAGGAGGTGTTCATGGGCCAAGCAACAAAGAACCCTGGTGGCTCAAGGCCGAAGAGAGCCGCCGGTCCGTGCCCCTCCTGGCGCGTGGCCTTGCTCATGGATCTTTTCCAGGAGATCTCCACGCATGAGGAGGCCGCGCTCCTGGAGCACCTGCAGGATTGCGAGCGGTGCAGGGAGGAAAGGAGACGGCTCCGGCTCCTGATGCAGCTGATCCAGACGGCCATGGAGCTCCCCCCGCGCGTACCCCTTCTCTGAGGCCTCTCAGGCCATCTCTCCCTCCTCCTTGGCAACGCCCACCAAAACAAAGGAACCCTGACCACTGAACCGAAGCAGGTGATACAATAGGAGCCGGAGACTCTGGGTGATGGAAGATCGCACCGATATCAAGAGAAAGCTTGCCGCCATCCTAAATGCGGATGTAGTGGGCTACAGCCGCCTTATCAGGCAGGATGACGAGTCCACTGTTGCCCTCTTGAGACGTTATCGGGAGTTGATGGCGGAGTCCATAGTCCGGCACGGAGGGCGTGTGGTGGACGCCCCTGGAGACAACCTCTTGGCGGAGTTTCCCAGCGTGGTCCAAGCTGTGCGCTGCGCGGTCGAAGTTCAGGAGACCATAGCCCAAGCCAATGCGCTCTTGCCTCCTGATCGTCGGATGCTCTTCCGAATGGGAATCAACTCGGGAGAGGTGATCCAGGAAGGGGATAGGATTTACGGAAACGGGGTCAACGTGGCAGCAAGGCTGCAGGAGCTGGCCCCAGCCGGGGGGATCGCCATCTCGGAGTCGGTGTACGAGGAGGTGGGGGGCAGGCTCTCCCTCACTTATGAGTTTTTGGGAAAGCACGTAGTCAAGAACATCGATAGGCCCCTCAAGGTATATGCGGTGGGCCCTCGCAATGCAGCGGATGAGCGCAGGGAGCCCCCTGAGAAAGGATCCATGAAGAGGAGGAGGAAGGCCACATGGGCTCTGGTCATCTTGGGGGGCCTCCTGCTTGGGGCTTTGAGCCTCATTTTCCTCTATCGCTCCGCCTTCTGGCCCCCCGAACCAGCACCAGCCGTGGTCGAGCCATCCCCGAGATCTTCGAGTCCCAGCATAGCGGTGCTTCCCTTTCTGGAGCTGAGCGATGCTGCCCAAAAGGAGCGTCTGGGAGACGGGATAGCGGAGGACATCATCACTGCCCTGGCTGCCATGCCTCGCCTCTCGGTCGTCTCCCGCACCAGCACCTTCAGGTACAAGGACAAAGTGCCCGATCCCAGAGAACTGGGCCAGGAACTCAAGGTGCGCTATCTCCTCGAGGGAAGCGTGCAGAAGGAGGGACCCAGGGTGAGGGTCACGGCGCAGCTCATAGAGGCCGAGACAGGTTTTCACCTTTGGGCGGAGCGCTACGACCTGGAGACAGAGGATCTCTTTGCCCTAAGAGACGACGTGACCTTGCGAGTGGTCAAGGCCATCCAGGCACAACTTGCGGAAAGGGAAGGGTTTTCCATGAAGCCGAGGCAGACAGATAGCCTCGAGGCGTACCTTCGCTTTCTAAGGGGTCGATCCTATGCCTCCCAGTTCTCCAGGGAGAAAAACGCCCTGGCCAGACGTTCTTTCCAGGAGGCCTTGTCTCTGGACCCGGGCTTCCTGGATGCGTACCTGGCCCTGGCCCACACATACATAACGGATTGGTGGCTTGGCTGGGAGAGCTCTGGAGAAAAGGCCCTGGAGCAGGCCCTGGAGATGACCGAGAAGGCCTCCCAGCTCAAAGAGACAAACCTCAATGCCCAGGGGCTTCGATCCTATGTCCTCATTCTGAGAGGTGAGCGGCAAAAGGCCCTGGACACGGCCAAGGGGCTAGTGGCCACCAACCCGGATGAGCCCGAATCATGGGGGTGGTTGGGGGTGGCCCTCTTTTACAGCGGTCAGATCCAGGAGGCCATCCCTCCCCTGGAGAAGGCCGTGCGCGCCACCCAGAGCCCTGCGGCATGGTATCTCCAGCACCTGGGGTTCGCCTACCTCCTGAGCGGTCGCCATGACCAAGCCATTTCAGCCTTCGAGAAAGCCCTTTCCCGAAACGAGAGAAACCCCTGGGCCCTTTTGGGGCTGGCGGCGGCTTACAACATGGCAGGCCAAGAGGAGCAAGCCCGAGGGGCCGCAGCCAGGCTGCGGGCTTCGCACCCTGGGCTCTCCCCCGAGCTCTTTGCGAGCAGACTCCCTTTCAAGGATGACTCCCATCGGGCTTCGTTCGTCAATGCCTTGCGCCGGGCAGCGGGGGATTGAGAACCGAGGGTGGGATGTGAGGGGCCGTTGCCGACCTGCCGAGATGCGGGCCAAGGGCTTGGGAACCCTCCCCTTCTTGCCGGGGCTCTCGACATATTGGTCGAGCGCCTGGCAAGCCCATCGGCCGGCCCTAATTAGCTGGTACGGTTATATTCTCATTCCTGGTTTCTGCTGAGGGCTCGACATTCCTTGCCTGGCTTTGATCTCCCTTCTTTGCCTTGTCCCCTACCCAACCTACCGAGAGGACGAGCTAATCTACCATTCCCCTTGCCCTGGCACGGTTCTTGCGGGCATCTATTGCTCGAGGGCCGGGCCAAGTGCCGGCGGAGGATGAGCGACGGCGCATAGCAGCCGGATTCTCCAGCGGAGGGTGGTTCCATGGAGAGGACTTTTTGGAGAAAAGGAAGTGGATCTTTGACAATCGTGCCCCGAAGCCAAACCGGGCTCTTGATCAGCAGAGCACCGAGCCTCAACCTCTCGAGGATCCGGCAAATCCTCGGCGCATTCCTGTTGGCGGGATGGTTCCTCAGCGCCGTCCCAGAGAACGCAGGGGGAGTCGAGATCCTTGGGTGGATGGAAAAAGCCATGTTGAATCCAGGCGGCGTCATCCTCCCGGCCAAACTGGACACGGGGGCTGACCATTCCAGCCTGGATGCCGACGATGTCACCATGATCCAAAAAGAAGGCCGACAATGGGTCAGGTTCACCGTCACGGCTCCGGACGGAAGACGGACCATTTTGGAAAGACCCTTCGTCCGAACCGCCTTTATCAAGGGCCGCTCGAGGGATCTTGGAAGGCGTCCTGTGGTGCTAATGGGAATCTGTGTGGGCGGGGTGGTCAAGGAGGTTCAGGTCAACTTGACCGACCGAAGTCATTTCAGGTGTCCCCTTATTATCGGGCGGAGCTTTCTGGCCGGCTCGGTGATAGTGGATCCCGGGCGTCGGTATACCAGGGAGATCAGCTGTATGGAAGGAAAGGGGCCTTGAACAAGAGCCATCTGTACATCGCGCTGATTCTCTCCGGCCTCGGGCTGGGGTTGTTCCTGTACAAGGTCCTTGCCCTGGGGTTTCCAGTGGTCAAGGAAACCAAGGCCTCCATCTGGTATGTGGAGACTCACGTCACATTCGAGGCCGATGGGGGACCGGTCAAGGTGGTGATGAACATACCCGGCAACCAGGCGACCCTTCGCGTGAGCGACGAGAGCTTCGTATCTCCAGGATATGGCCTGACCATCAAGGAAGAGGGCGTAGACAGGCAGGCCATCTGGAGCGTTCGGGAAGCCTACGGAGAGCAGAGTCTTTACTATCGAGGCGTAGTCCGCCGGCTGCCCGCCAAGGATTTGCCCAAGTTCGAGGAGGCCCCCAGTGTGATACCCCACGGGTTCGATGGAGCGGAGCTCGTTGCGGCAAAGGCGATACTCAAAGAGGCTAAATCCAGGTCCGCGGATCTGGAGAGCATGGTCCAGCAGCTCATCAAGATCATCAACAGACCCAAACCGGATGAGCTAGTTGCCCCGCTGCTGAAGGCCGATGCCTCGGTCAGGGATAAGGCGCTTCTCATGGTACGAATACTGGCCCTGGAGGGTATCCCGGCCCGGCTGCGGCATGGCGTCAAGTTGGAGGACACCCGGGAGGCCATCTTGATAGAACGCTTCCAGGTATTCGAGAAGGGGCGTTGGGCCTGCTACGACCCCATAACCGCAGAGAAGAAATCCCTGCCGGGGCAGGAGTGTCTGTTTCTGTGGCGAGGGGAATCCCCTCAAGTGACAGTGGATGGGGGTCACAATGTGAGGGCAAGCACCGCAGTGCGTGCCACCTTGGAGCAAGCAATGGAGAACGCCATCACTCGGGGCAGGACCAGCAACCCCTTGCTCATCAAGTTCTCCCTGTTCAGCTTGCCGGTGCGCGTGCAACAGGTGTACGAGGTCATCCTGTTGGTCCCTGTGGGAGCCTTTCTGATAGTGATACTGCGCAACTTGGTGGGCATCCGCACCTCCGGGGTATTCATGCCGGTGCTCATCGCCCTTGCCTTCCGCGAGACCAAGATCAGCTGGGGGATAATCCTATTCGTATCCATGGTGCTACTTGGGCTTGCGGTCAGGTTCCTGCTGGATCGGTTGAAGCTCTTGTTGGTGCCGCGCCTGACCGTAGTGCTTTTGTCCGTTATAGGGTTCATGGTGGCCATCAGCATCCTCACCAACCACCTGGGCCTGGAGAGGGGGGTGTCGGTGGCGTTGTTCCCCATGGTGATCCTGACCATGACCATAGAGCGGTTCTGCATCATATGGGAGGAGAGCGGCCCTGCGGAGACCCTGTACCGGGGCGTGGCCAGCTTGGCCGCAGCCACGTGTGCGTATCTGGTTATGTCCTGGCACCCGGTGGGATACCTGGTCTTCGTCTTCCCTGAGCTTCTCGTGGTCATCATGGCCTTCACCTTGCTCATAGGGCGTTACTCGGGATACCGGGTTTCGGATCTCGTGCGTTTCAAGGCCATTTCGGAGAAACAGCGATGAGATGGGCATTGCCAGGAGCACTCAAGAGAGGCGGGGTTCTCGCGATCAACCGCCGAAACGCCCATTACACACAGTTCCTGAACCCGCGGAAACAATACCCTTTGGTGGACGACAAACTGGCCACCAAGCGTCTAGTAATGGACTCAGGGATATCGGTTCCGGAGTTATATGGCTTAGTGGAAGCCCCTTATCAGGCCCGCAATCTGGACCAAATCCTCCAGGAGAGGGAGAATTTCGTGATCAAGCCAGCCCGGGGCAGTGGCGGCAAGGGAATCCTCGTCTTCAGCGGCCGCTACAAGCGTGCTTACAGGCTCTCAAACGGCCATCTAATGGAGGCAGAGGAGCTGAGGCACCATGTTCTGGACATCCTCGGGGGACTCTTCAGCCTGGGTGGACAACCAGACAAGGCATTCGTGGAGGAGAAGGTGAATTTCGACCCAGTGTTCGAGGCAGTGAGCTACCAGGGAGTGCCCGATGTGCGAATCATCGTGTTCATGGCGGTGCCCGTGATGGCCATGGTTCGCCTTCCCACCCGCCGCTCGGATGGCAAGGCGAACCTGCACAAGGGCGCTGTCGGAGTAGGGGTGGACATGGCAACGGGCAAGACCTTGGGGGGTGTGCTGGGCAACGCCCCGGTGGCCGAACACCCTGATACCGGTCACCCCATAGTGGGCCTCCAAGTCCCCCATTGGGAGATGCTTCTGAGCTTGGCCGCGAGGTGCGGCGACTTGACCGGGATGGGATATCTTGGGGTCGACTTGGTCCTCGACCGGATAAAAGGGCCGCTGCTTTTGGAGTTGAACGCGAGGCCCGGGCTCAACATCCAGATTGCCAATGGCGCGGGGCTGTTGCCCCGTCTGGAGGAGGTCCGAAGGGAACGGTGTCGGTTGAGGGAAGTGGAGGACCGGGTCCGATTTTCCATGGAGCGGTTTGCCGCACTGTGAGATCTTCCGGGCATTTGCATTGCTATAGATAAGGCCTGCCATAGTCAGGTGGGGCCTGATGCGATGGGAAAGGAGGTGCTTCGATGGCGGGCAATGGGTTCTTGTTCTCGGGTGTGGCTGCAGCTGCCAAGGGTCTCCTTCCGAACGGGGTTCTGGCCCACTGGGGCGGGCCCCACTGGTTTTGGGGGCCTTGGCCTTGGATGACGGGGGATTGGGGGGTCTGGGGCTGGATCCATTTCCTCGCAGGAATTGGGATCAGGGTCCTCTTCATCGTGGCGTTGATAGCTGCGTTGCGCTGGCTTTTCAAGGCTGGCAAAGGGGGCAAAGGGGCATCGGGGGCTCTGGAGATACTCAAAGAGCGCTATGCCAAGGGAGAGGTGTCCAAGGAAGAGTTCGAGCGCATGAGAAGGGATATATTGGCTTGAGCTATCCTCGGCCCGGAGGCATCGCATGGAGATTTGGCAGGCTCCTTGCTAGCCGGGGAGCCTCATCTCGTAGCCTCTGCCCAGGAGTTTTTCCATTAGGATCCCCACTGCTATGAAGACCGGAAGGGTGAAGGCCAGGCGAAGCAGGGAGAACTTGAGCCCCATGAAGCCGATCTCGAAAGAGATCATGGGTATCTTCATGGCCGCGAAGGCCCCAAGGAACACGAAGATGTTCCTAAGGCTGCAGCCTTTCCTGCGGAGCATAACGGCGATGGGAAAGGCCGCATAGAGGGGCCCAGCGTTGAAAAACGCAAGGAGAATCACGAGGAGCATCCCCTTCAGGCCCGATTCATCCCCCAGCATCTCCTCAACGCGCTTCCTCGGGACCCACACATCCACCAGGCCGATGAGCATGAAGACGAGGGGGAGCACCAGGATCATCTCCCCCGCGAACCTGCCGAACTCTCGCAGGATCTCCTTCCCCGGCTCCCAATGCAAAAGCCAAGAAGCGAAACCTCCCGCCAGGAAAAGGCAAAAGGGAATGTAGCTCCTGAGTCCTACCCTCGCAGGCTTTCCCTCAGATCCTGGCATAGCTCAACCCCATGAGGATGGCCACTACCACCGCCCCTGCGAGGCTCAACCCATTGCGAAGGAGGGCTGCCTTGAGGCCGAAAAATTTGGACTCCATGGGCAGGGTCAGGACCCCCACCATCATCAGGGTGGTGACGAATACCGCTATGACGGGAACGCTTGCCCCCTGCTTCATCAAGGTCGAGCAGAGGGGATAGGCTATGAAGCCCGGAAGTAGCACTATGGAGCCTATGGAGGCTGCCAAGAGAAAGCCCAGTGCTCCCCCCTGTTCGCCCAGCACCCTGGCTATGAGTGGGGCTGGGATGAGATAGAGGGCCACCGCCATGAGGATCATCACCGTGAGGAGTGTGGGCATCACGTTGAGAAACATCCTCCCTCCTCTTTGGAGACCCGAGAGGGTCCTCCTGCGATCCGCCATGAAGGAGACCGCGAGACATAGAATAATGAAGATGGAAAAACCCCTCATGAGCTCACCACTCCGTGGGCATAGACCCTCCAAAGGCTCTCAGCTGGCTCCATCGGAGGCCCCGTCACTCGACGCCCCAACGGATGGGACTTGCTCGAGGCTCCCAAAGGTTTGGGGGAGTCTTCCTCCCCCAAAATCCTTTGGAGGGTCATCTCTTTGCCCTCAGCTCCTCACGCCTCAAAAGACGCGTGTGGCGAGGGACCCTGTTCAGTCCTTCTTCTCGGACTCGCAGGGATGCTCCTTGACCTCTCCGTGGCACTCCTTGATCTGCTCCGGGGTGCACTCCTCTGGCTTTCCCTTGAGCTTCTCAGGATGTTGGCAGCAGTCCGTGCAGCACATCTGTGGAATCCTCCTTTCTTCCGAGATTTCCTCCTGCTGGAGGATGGTTCGAAAACATGCCGAGGCCTCTGCGGGCCTTCGATCGGCCAAGGACTCGATTCGTTGGGCGAGGCCCCTCAGGGCTTCCCTATTCACGATATAGTGGGTCCAGTAGCCCCGTTTTTCCCCCCTCACGAGCCCGGCCCTGCGGAGCACCTGCAGGTGCTGGGACACAGCGGCCTCGGAAAGACCGACCCTCTTTGCCAGGGCCCCGACACAGAGATCGTGGGTGAGGAGAAGCTCCAGTATGCGAAATCGAGTTTCGTCCCCGAGGGCCTTGAGAAGGGCTATCATCTGGCACCGGCTCCGATCAATTCAGTCGTCACTTCTTTATTTTAGTACTGGCCGATACAGTTGTCAACTCCACGATCCCTTTCCGGGCAGGAAACTCATCCCGCCGCGGCATGGTCTCGCCAATGGGGGGAAAGCAAGCCCTTCTTGTCGCCATGGACATTTGGACGAAGGGGAGTTAACGGCCTCAGTAAGATGATCGGGCGGTCTTTTTGGGGGGAGTTTTCTCGAGGCAAAACCCGCGGTCATTCCTTGTCTTGACACGCCCGGGCTCCGTGGAGTAAAAAGTAAAGGCTCTTTGGAGCGCCGTGCTCGGGTACCGTGAGGTTTAAAAGGGAAGACGGTGAGAGACCGTCACGGGCCCGCCGCTGTGAGTGGGGACGAAAGCCGCACGAGCCACTGTCCATCTCAGGATGGGAAGGCGCGGCGAGTAGGATGATCCACGAGTCAGAAGACCTGCCCGAGCATGCTTCACGGACGTCTTCGCGGTTGAGACGGTGAAGGAAGACTTCCTGCCCGGTCTTGGCCGAGAAGACCGGGCCTTTTTGTTCCCGGCTCTTCCTGGCAGGGTCTCCTGAGCCACCGCGATGACTTCCGACTTCCTCGCGGAGCAGGAGGCCGGAGATGAACCCCCACCCTCAAGACAGGATCCACACCATTTACTTGTGCAGATCGCCACAGGTGACGATGCTCGTATTTCTCTTCCTCCAGGAAGGGATCAAGCCAAGGGCCATAGCACGCCTCGAGTGGTCAACAGGTGCGGTCATGTTCGTGGAATTTCCTGAACTTCCTTGGGATGAACTCCAAGACCAAGTGAGAAGGGACATGCTCGCCTTCTCCACCCAGTACGATGCAGCCGTATCGACGATCCACATTCCGAGCGGGTGCTCCCCGGAAACACTCTTGGGATGGATAGAGGCCGAAAAGAGCAGACACACGGCCTATTCGAGGGCCAAGGTGGATGCCTGAAGAACGGTGTAAGGAAAAAGCCCCCTTACGGAAAGAGAGGCGGGGAAAGAAGGAGCCCGGTGAGGGAAAGGAGGGAGAGGTCATGGAACAAAGGGCGAGGAAGGGTATTTTGGCTTTGGGTGCATTGGTGGGTGTTTTCCTATTGGAGCTGGGGCTTGCCCAAGAGCAGGTGCGCCTCAAGGAAGTGGTCGTCACCGCCACTCGAAGCGAGGTGCCAGTGGAGGAGCTCGGCGTCTCGGCGACAATAATAACCTCGGAGGAGATCCGCGACAGGCAAGTGACAGATGTGCTGGAGCTCCTTAGGGATGTTGCCGGGCTCACCATGGTTCAAAGTGGATCAAGAGGGGCATTGGCCGAGCTTTACTTCAGGGGCACTGAGAGCAACCATACCCTCGTCCTCATAGATGGGGTGAAGGTGAACGAGGCAGGGGGCGGGTTCGACTGGTCCACCATCACCACGGACAACATAGAGAGGATAGAGATCATCAGGGGACCTCAGAGCGCCCTCTACGGCTCAGAGGCAATGGGAGGGGTCATTCACATAATAACCAAGAAGGGGCAGGGCCCTCCCAAGATCACCTTCTCCACAGCCCATGGGGGACATTCGGAAAACGGCAAATACATGGGTGAGCAGAAGCTGAGCCTCTCAGGGGGAAGTCAATGGGCGGGTTACTCCTTAGCCTTCAGCAGGATAGACGACCTGGGGATCCTCTCCAAGAACAATGACTACTGGAACAACACCTTGAGCGGCAGATTGGACCTCTACCCCACGGAAAAGCTGGATGTGACCATGACTGGGAGGTTCACCAACAATCGCTTCGGCATAGCCACTGAAAATGGCGGTGATATTCCCGACAGGATCTTCCCCGGGCTGGACCCGGACCAGTATCAGGAGAAGATAGATATGGTGGGCAGCATTGGGGCCAAGCTCCAGCTTTTCCCCTGGTGGGAGCACGTGATCCAGGCGGGTCTTCACAGACTGGACCAAAAGTTCAGGGACAGGCCTGATGCTGAAACTGCCTTCGACTTTCCTCCTGGAAGCCGCACCGATTCGCTGGAGACAAGGGCTACCTTGGACTACCACACTAACTTCAAGTTTCCGGCTCAGGGGCCTGTCCGCTCCACACTGACATTGGGTTATCAGTTCGATCACGAGGCCCTGGATCTCGACGCCTTTTCCACCTTCCGCTTCGGCCCCCCACCTTTCGGCATATTCACCAGCTCAGAGAGGAGGGAGGCCTCAAGATCCAACCACGGTTACTACCTCCAGGAGCAGGTCACCATTCTGGATAGACTTCACCTCACAGGGGGCTTCAGGGTAGAGGACAACTCCTCCTATGGAATGGAAGTGAATCCGAGGGGGTCCGTGGCATACGAGCTCAAGGAGACGGGG
Source organism: Thermodesulfobacteriota bacterium (assembly GCA_028275295.1). Lineage (GTDB taxonomy): Bacteria > Desulfobacterota > Desulfocorpusculales > Desulfocorpusculum > Desulfocorpusculum > JAPWUY01. The sequence continues at coordinate 11,695 of JAPWUY010000009.1, forward strand.
ACCAAGTTCAGGGGAGCTGCTGGCACAGGAATAAAGGAGCCGACTTTTCTGGAAAACTTTGGCGGGTTTGGCACCATAGGGAATCCAGACCTCAAGCCCGAGAGGATCTTCTCGTGGGAGATCGGTGTGGATCAATACTTCCTCGACCGAAAAGTGGAATTGGGGGTCACTTATTTCAGGAACTATCTCAAGGACCTCATAACATACGTTCCCACCTCCTGGCCGCCACCTCCAGTGCTTCCGCCCAATTATTTCAATATCCAGGAAGCGGAGGATTGGGGGGTGGAGCTAGGGGTCAAGATCAGGCCTTTCTCTGGACTCACGGTGGGAGGAACTTACACCTTCCTGGACACGGAGGTCACCAATGATGGAGGGCTCGGGAACCTTTACTTTGCCAAGGGGAAGAAACTCCTCAGGAGACCCAACCACACGGGATCCTTCTTCGTCAACTGGGCGTGGAAGGGGCTCAATGTGAATCTCAGGGGCTCTTATGTGGGGCCCAGGGACGATACCTTCTTCACCGTCTCCCCAGGGCCTTTTGGGTTCTATGACTTTGTGAACAGAAGAGTGACCAACCAGGACTACTTCGTCATGGACCTTGCCCTCTCATACACATTGGACCTGAGCTCTGGACCCATACGATCCGTGAGATTCTTCGCTAAGGGGAGAAACATCCTCAACGAGAAGTACGAGGAAGTTTACGGATATTCGTCCCCCAGGGCCAGTGCGATTGGTGGGGTGGAGTTTTCTTTCTAAGGGGGGCTCATGGGACTTCTCAGGGAGACAATCGCCGCGATCCAGCCTCAGGATCCCAAGTGGCGAGAAAGGGCGAGACAGAGGCTTCGAGAGCTCACGATGCCCCATTGGGCCCTCGGAAGGTTGATGGACCTGGCCGTTGACCTTGCTGGGATCACCCGCTCCATGAAGCCAAAGACCTCGAGAAGGGTAGTGGTGGTAATGGCTGCTGATCATGGGGTGGCGGAGGAAGGGGTGAGCAAGTATCCCCAAGAGGTCACGGCACAAATGGTGATGAATTTTCTGAGGGGTGGGGCGGGCATCAATGCCTTGGCAAAGGTCGCGAGAGCGAAAGTAGTGGTCGTGGACATGGGAGTTCTCAATGAAATTGGGGATGTGCCCCCTGGGGCGAGCTTTCTCAGGAAAAAGGTCGCCCCAGGCACCAAGAACATGGCCCAGGGGCCAGCAATGTCCAGGGAGGAGGCCATAAAGGCTTTGGAGACAGGGATCTCCATCGCGATGGAGCTGGCCTCGAGATTCCATATCCTGGCAGCCGGGGACATGGGGATTGGGAATACCACCCCCAGTTCAGCGATCCTTTCGGTCATGGCTGGAGCGAGCCCCCATGAGGTCACAGGAAGGGGAACAGGACTCGAGGACCATGAGCTCCAGAGGAAGATCACGGTGGTCGAGAGGGCGATCTCGGCTAACAGGCCCGATCCCTCAGATCCCATAGACGTTCTCGCCAAGGTGGGAGGTTTGGAGATAGGAGGGATTGCGGGCTTCTTCTTGGGGTGCGCGAGGGCGAGGAAGCCAGCCTTGGTGGATGGCTTTATCTCCACAGCTGGAGCTCTAATAGCCAAGGCCCTCTGCCCCGCATCCATCGAGTACATGATAGCTTCCCACAGAAGCGCCGAGAGGGGCCACAGGCTGGCCCTGGAATATCTGGGACTCAAGCCCCTTTTGGACCTGGATTTGAGGCTGGGAGAAGGGACAGGGGCTGCTCTGGCAATGCCCCTGGTTGAAGCGGCAGCGAGGATATTGACGGATGTGGCGACTTTCGATGAGGCCAGAGTATCAAGGGCCTCCCATTGAGGGAAAAGAGGGGCCAAGGAAAACTCGAGTTTCATCTGGGCCCTATCAAAAGCCCTTTCCAGCGAAGGGGCGCACTCTT
>JAPWUY010000400.1 GCA_028275295.1 Thermodesulfobacteriota bacterium
GGATACGGGTTCGTGACCCTAGACCTAGAGGGATACAGGCCTGGTAGCATGAACCGGACCCTCACCCAGGAGGAGATGCGAGAGGCCCTCGGTCATCCCATGGATTCCCAATAGGACAAGGGAGCATGTGGGAGAGGGTTTGGCACATGCTCAAGAAGGAGTTCATTCAAGTCCTCCAGGACAGGAGGACAAGGGGGGTGATCTTCGGCACTCCCTTGATCCAGCTAATAGTTTTCGGCTACGCAGTGACGACAGATGTGAGGAACGTGACCCTGGGAGTCCAGGACAGGGACATGACCGTCATGAGCCGAGAGGTTGTGGACAGATTCGTGCGATCGGGATACTTCACCCTTCAAAATCACATCCAGGATGATGGCGAGGTGAGGAGACTTCTGGACAGTGGAGATGTTCAGGCTGTGTTGACCATTCCCGAAGGATTCCAGGGGGATATCCATTCGGGAAGGACAGCCAAGTTGCAGCTCGTAGTGGATGGGTCTGACTCCAACACAGCGAGCGTGGTCCTCCAGTATGCCCAGAGGATAGTGGGCGCCCTCTCGAGGGAGATGGTCTTGGAGCGAGTGACAAGGGCTAAGGGGGTTGTGAGGGTTCCGGGGCAAATAGAGCTCGAGAGCAGGGCCTGGTTCAACGAGAACTTGGAAAGCAGGAACTTCTTCGTTCCAGGAGTGATAGCCACCATAGTGACCATAGTGACCCTGATGCTCACGAGCATGGCTGTGGTGAGGGAGAAGGAAGTTGGCACAATGGAACAACTCATCGTGACCCCCATAACTCCATGGGAGTTCATCTTGGGAAAGACGCTTCCTTTCGCCCTCATCTCCATGGCAGATGTCATCCTGGTCACCACTGTTGGGGTCATCTGGTTCCAGGTGCCCGTGAGGGGCAGTATCCTGCTCCTTCTCGGCTGCACGGCCATATATCTCCTCACGGCCCTCGGAGTGGGACTCCTCATCTCCACCATAAGCAGGACCCAGCAACAGGCCATGATGACCACCTTCTTTTTCTTCATGCCAGCCATAATGCTCTCCGGTCTCATGTTCCCCATAGCGAACATGCCGGAGGTTGTCCAGTGGATCACCCATCTCAACCCCATGAGGTATTATCTCGTCGTGATAAGGGGGATCTTCCTCAAGGGCGTGGGGATCGATGTCCTTTGGCCCCAGATGGCAGCTCTTGGGGTTTTGGGAATCGCCACCTTCTGGATGGCTTCCAGGAGATTCCGCAAGACCCTTTCGTAAACGGGGTTTCCCTCAGAGCCACTTCAAGGGGGCTTCCCGGGTCACGAACCTCTTGGCTCCCACACCGGGGAAGTGAACCACTAGGCGCTCTCCACCAGCCTCCACCTTGACCACAGTTCCTGCCCCGAAGACCTCGTGTCTAACCCACCTTCCCACCATGGTATCCTTGTCAGGGCAGAACCCATCCTCGAAAGAGACTTGACCTGTGAGCTCCAGGCATTGAGACGGCAACTCGGAGATGAACCTCGATGGGGTCATGGGCTGGAGGACCCCCCAGATCCTCCTTTCCCCTGCAACACAGAGGTACAGCCTCCTTTTTGCCCTGGTCATCCCAACGTAGCAGAGCCTCCTCTCCTCCTCCAGTGAAGGCAGGTCCTTGAGGGAGGAGGAATGCGGGAGAAGGCCTTCCTCCATTCCCACTATGAAGACCACTTGAAATTCTAGTCCCTTGGCAGAATGGAGGGTCATCAGGCTCACCCTCCCGTGGTTGGGGTCGGCCATGTCCAGATCCGACATGAGGCTCACCTTTTCCAAGAACCCCTGAACCTCGCCTTTTCCCTCGGCGAGCTCGTGCTCCACCGCCATGTTGAGGAGGGCTTCCAGGTTCTCCTCCCTCTCCTGAGCCTTCTCTTCATCGCTTTTTCTGAGCTCATCGAGGTAGCCACTTCTCACCATCGCCTCCCTCAGTGCAGCGGCTATTCCCTGCTCCCTCAAGACCTCCCTCAATTGGTCCATGAACTGGATGAATCCTTGTACTCTCGCAGAAGATCCCCCCCTCTGTTCCCTCGTCCAGAGCCTCAATGCCTGGGAGAAAGGAATGGATTTCTCCCTCGCCATCTTCTCCACCATCTGGACGGTCTTTGCTCCAATCCCCCTTTTGGGAACGTTTATTATCCTCTTCCAGCTGAGCTCGTCAGCTTCGTTGGCAACGGCCCTCAAGTATGCGACCAGGTCCTTCACTTCCTTCCTCTCGTAGAAGCCGAGCCCCCCGTAGATGGCGAAGGGCACCTTCGAGGCCATCAATTCCTCTTCGAGCACCCTGGATTGGGCGTGGGTCCTGTAGAAGATCGCGATCTCCTCAGGGGGCACTTTTTGGCCCGAGAGGAGGTCGCGCACTTCCCTTGCCACAAACCGAGCCTCTTCCCTCTCGTCCTTGGCTAAGTAGACGGAAACCATTTCCCCAGGCTCGTTGGCAGTCCAGAGGTCCTTTCCTTTCCTCATGCGGTTTTTGCTTATGAGAGAGGAGCTAGCTCTGATTATGTTCCTCGTGGACCGATAGTTCTGTTCGAGCCTAACTATGCGAACCTCCGGAAAATCCCGGTCAAATCTGAGAATATTGCCCGGGTCTGCCCCTCTCCAGCTGTAGATGGACTGGTCGTCGTCTCCCACTACACAGATCTGCCTGTGCTCTTCGGCCAGGAGCTTCACCATTCGGTACTGGATCTGATTCGTGTCCTGAAATTCATCAACTAGCACATGACGCCACCGCCTGCGGTAGAGATCGAGGACCTCTCGGTGTTCCAAGAAGAGCTTTAGGACGAAAAAGAGGAGGTCGTCGAAGTCCATGGCCTGTGATCTCTTCAGCTTCTCTTGATAGAGGGCATAGAACCTGGCCACCCTGCCTTTGAGGTAATCTCCAGCCCATTGCGCCATGTACTCCTCTGGGTCAATGAAATTCTGCTTGGCATTGCTCACGTGGCGGAGAAGAAGGGAGGGGGGAAAACGGTTGGTATCCAGGTTGAGTTCC
>JAPWUY010000402.1 GCA_028275295.1 Thermodesulfobacteriota bacterium
GAGAAGGCTCCGAAGGACCTCTCGATCCTGTGATAATTTTCGCCCTCCTCCTCCTTCTCCTGTCTGCGCTCGCCCTTCAGGGTGAGGAGATTGCCCTGGATGGATATGTCGATGTCCTTAGGGTCCATCCCAGGGAGCTCGGCCCTGACTATTATCTCCTTGGCAGTCTCGGAGACATCCACAGAGGGAATCCACTGCCTCCCAGCAGTGGTCCTGAAGGGCCAGCCCTCGAAGAATCTGTCAAAGAGGCTATCGATCTCCCTGCGAAGGGTGGAAAGCTCGCTTCTGTCTCTCCAAGGAATCAGGTCGAACATCTCGATCCCTCCTTTCATTCAGTTTTTTCCCTTCGTTCTTTCCGTTATAGAAAATTGATCTCGTGGACCTCTCTGTCAACCCCCCTTTTGGAAGGCCTCTCAACTTGGAAAGAAATTTGAAATGGCTGAAACAGAAAGGAGAGATCTTCTCAGATATGGATCCTGCACATGGAGGTGCAACCAGTTGAGGACCAAGGGAACTTCCAACTGATGCAACCATACCCGAGACATGACGGCTCGGAATAGACTTCTACAGGCAAGTTTCCCTTGGGCCTCGATAAAAAACCCTCAACCTCCTTCTACTGGAGGAAATATGGCCACATCGTCCCCATCATTGAGGACCAGGGTCAAAGGGGCATTTCGGCCATTGACGAGGACGACTTTGGGCGCATCCAGGGGAAGGCCCAGCTCCACGAGCAATCTCTCCACATCCGACCCATCGGGAATCACAACTGAACCTCGGCCTCCCCCTTCGAGCCTTCCCAATTCCCTGAAGTTGGCAAATAGCCTAACCCTCACTTCCACCTTCACTTCTCCTTAGGGCCCGATGGATCCAATTCCAGAAGCCCCAGTTCTTCCAGCTTCTCCCTTGTAGGGATCCCGTCTTGGTCCCACCCCCTCACCCTGTAGTAGTCCTCCAGCATCTCCTCCAAATGGCACACCATTCCCTTTCCTGGACCTTCGGGAAGCGGCTCCCTGAGCATCCTCGGGGGCAAGGTATCGTCTTTTCGGGAGAATCCAGCCCTCGCCAGAAAGAGCCTTTCTGCGTTGAATATCCTCTCTCCTGCCTTCTCCAGCTCTCGAAGGGTGTAGTCAGCCCCTGTTGCAGCGTTGAGAAGCTCCATGATCCCCACAGGGGGGGCCATGAGTTCCGGTTTTATCAAGTTTCTCACAGAGTAGAATACACAGAGGCCTGCCGAGTCTATTATGCAGAAAAGATCCTGCCATTTGGCTACGACCGGTGGCTTGTCTTTCCAGGTGAGAGGGTCCACGTTGCAGGGAACGCCCAGAAGCTCGAAGTAAGCAGGATCGCCCCTCATGTGGGATGCGCCTATGGGTGAGGTCGCATAAGCCAACCCCATCCCCTGCTCCCCCCTCGGCTCGTATCCGGCAAAATCCTGACCTTTGGCCACCATTGCCAGCTCGGGGTGACCGTACTTGGTGGCCATTCGCAGGCTCCCCTCAGCAAGCACATCCCCAAACCCCTCCCTGTAACCAGTCATCCTAGTGAGCTCCACCAGGGCCTCGGCGTCGCCGAATCTGAGCTTCCGGCCAACGTCCTTCTCGGGCAAATAGCCCTTCTCGCTCAGCTCCATGGCACACGCGATGGTCGAGCCCATGGAGATGGTATCTAGCCCCAGTTCGTTGCAGATGTAATTGGCTTTGGTTATAGCGGCCAGGTTGTCTACTCCACAGTCCGAGCCCAGGGCGTATATGGTCTCGTATTCTGGGCCCTCTCCTTCTCCCTCAAAGGGGGGCTCCTCAACCCTAGTGACCCTGCCACAAGATATGGGACAGGCGAAACATGCCCTGTGGCCCACGAGGAAGGTTCTGGTCAGTGTCTCTCCGTGGATGGCCTCCCATCCCTCGAAGCTACCAGTCTGAAAGTTCCTTGTGGGAAAGACTCCATAGTTCTGGGTTGCCATGACCGTGACCGCTGTCCCGTGGACCCTCAAGGGAGGCGGGCTGTTCTTGTAAGTCTCCTTGAATCTCTTCATGAGCTTACCATTGATCTCCTTGAAGGCCTTGGGATCGTGAACGGGGACTTTGCCAGTTCCCCTCACCACAACAGCTTTGAGATTCTTGGAGCCCATCACTGCGCCCACCCCTGAACGACCGGCAGCACGATGCTTGTCGTTCATTATGGCAGCGAATCTGACAAGCCTCTCCCCCGCAGGCCCTATGCAGGAGACCCGGGCCTGGGGATGGGTCTCGGCCCTCAAGATATCATCTGTCTCGTGGGTTGTTTTACCCCAGATCCCAGTTGCATCCCTAAGCTCCACTCTCTCTCCGTCCACCCACAGGTAGACAGGGGAGGAGGATTTGCCCTGGAATATGATCCCGTCCCATCCGGCTTTTCTCAGCTCAGCTGGGAACATGCCACCCGAATTGGAACAGGTTATTGCCCCTGTAAGGGGCGAGAGGGTCGTTACCATGTACCTCGCGCCAGTTGGGGCACCAGTGCCAGTGAGGGGGCCTGCCATCATGATGAGAGGATTCTTGCCGCAAAAGGGATCTCCTTTGGGATCGGCCTCTTTGAGAAGATAGCGGATCCCAAAGCCCCTGCCGCCTATGAATTCTTTTGCGGTTTTGGCATCCAGGGTCTCCTCCCATGTCCTTCCGCTGTCAAGATCCACTCTGAGGATTCTTCCATGCCATCCCTTCATTTCCCCTGACCTCCACCTTCGCAATGGCCAAATCTCCTCTCTAGCTTAACCAAGCTCCACCATGAACGCAAACCCCAGTGCTATGGGGAGGGAAAGGGTAGGGCCACCCTCCAGGAGAGGTCGGTCCCATGGATCTTCCCTCGGTCACAAGAAGGGGGGAGATGGCCCCCAGAGGATGCGAAGGAGTGCTCTCTAGGATCTGGCCCCCCGGTCCACGTGCTATGGGACCCTATCCACGGTTGACAAAGGGGAGTGGGAAGATCGAGAATCCATCTTCAAAGTTCGCCCCGGGCTCGAGGAG
>JAPWUY010000401.1 GCA_028275295.1 Thermodesulfobacteriota bacterium
TTCTTGTCCGTGTAGAAGTCTATGGCCTCGTTGGCCCTTCCTCTGATATCACCGAACATGGATATCTTCCTTCCCCCAACGGGGAAATAGGCTATGGGGGCCGGAGTCCCTATGTTGATACCCACTTGTCCCACGTTCACCTTCATAGCGAATTCCCTCGCCCAACCCCCATTCTCAGTGTAGATATTGGCTGTGTGGCCGTACGGGCTCCCATTTATGATCTCGATGCCCTCCTGAAGGTCCCTCACTTTCTTGATGCATCGAACAGGGCCGAAGATCTCCTCCTGAAAGATCCTCATCTGGGGTTCGGCCTCGAAAATGGTGGGCCCCAGGAAATAGCCTTTCGGGTACTTGGGCACATGGGGGTCTCTGCCATCGAGGATGAGCCTGGCGCCATCGGAGATGGCCCTCTCTATCTCCCTATGCATTCCCTCCAATGCCTCCTTGGAGATCACTGGGCCCAATTGGACCTCGGGATCCATCCCATAGCCCAGGATGAGCTTCTTGGATTCCTCGACAAATCTCTCCTTCACCTCCTCGTATATCTCCTCCACTGCCAGGACATTGGATACAGCGAAACACCTCTCGCCCACATGTCCGAAACAGGAAGAGACCACATTGGGGATGACCTCATCCAGGAAGGCATCCTTAGCTATCAGCACATGATTCTTGGCCCCTCCCTGACACTGGGCTCTCTTGCCATTCAGTATGGCCAGCCTGTATACCTCCTCCCCCACTTTGGATGAGCCCACAAATGTCACTCCCACTGTCCCTGGGTGGACAACCAGGGCATTGCCCACCCCCCTTCCCGAGCCCGTCAGGAGATTTATGACCCCTTTGGGAAACCCGCACTCGTCCGCGAGTTCCACGATCCTGACAACTGTCATGGGACAGAGACGGCTCGCCTTTATTATGGCGGTGTTCCCAGCTGCTATTGCCCAGACAAAGTAGAGGGCTATCATGGCTGGGAAGTTGAACGGGGGCAAAAAGACAAAGGGACCAAGGGGTTCCCTCACGTAAACGGTATCCACCCCACTTCCCACTTGTTCTGCATGATGCCCTTTCAAGAGCTCTGGCCCACAACAGGCATGTTCCACGTATTCCAGGGCACGAGTCATCTCGCCCCTCGCATCCGAGAGGGTCTTGCCGTGCTCGTTCACTATGAGTCTTGCCAGTTCCTCCTGGTGATCCTGAAGCCTACGGTGAAATTCGAAAAGGAGCCTCGCCCTCCTGGGAGGTGGGGTCATGCGCCATCCCCAAAAGGCCCTCTGGGCAGCCTGGACAGCCTCCTCTATCTCCTGAGGTGTCACCTCTGCACACAGGGCTATGACCTCGTCAGTAGCTGGATTCCTGACCTCGAGCCACTTCTCGCTTTGGGACTCTCGCCACTTTCCGTCGATGTAGATCTTGAGCTTCTTTGGCTCCCCTGGCATTTCCATTTCCACCTCCTTGAAGGATGATCGCCGTGAGTGATCGCAGGGAGATTCCGTTCTCAGCTTTTCACAGCCACTGCGCTTTTGATCTCTGTCTCGCATTCCAGGGTCCTTTTCTCCCCTTCTTGGGACAAAAGGAGAGAGAGGCACTCGAGTGCCTCTTTCACGTGGAGTTCTGTGAGCTCCTCGGCCATCGCCACATCGCCCTCCTTTATGGCCTCGAGGATTCTCCTATGGTACATGCACGATCTTCTCAGATGCTCCGGGTCCCTGAGTGAACGGTAGCTGAATCTCTTCACCTGGTTGTGGAGGCTCGAAGAGATCCGCTTGAGACGCTCGTTTCCCGCGACTTCCATGATGATTCCGTGGAATTGCTCGTGATAGTTCTGGTAGCGTGAAACTTCCTGGGGCTCTTTGTTGAGGCATGCCTCCATTCTATCCACCACGTGTTCCAGCTTCCTCATCTCTTTGGGGCCCATCTTTTCCATGGCGAGTCTCGTCGCCAAGGAGTAAAGGGCCATCTTCAGGGTATAGATCTCCCATACATCCTTGGGGGTGATATGGGACACGAAGACTCCCTTCCTCGGTCTTCGCACAACCAGGCCTTCCGTCTCCAGAGCCCTCAGTGCCTCCCTCAGGGGGGGCCTGCTGATTCCCAGTCTCGAAGCGATCTCTTCCTCTTTGACCTGCTGGCCTGCCCTGAGCTCTCCCGAGACTATTGCCTCGACGAGAAACTCCGTAGCATAGTCCACAAGAGACCTTAACCCCGAGGCATGCTTCATCTTCGTCGTGTTGCTTGCCTTGGCTGTCATCATCTTGCCTTCATCCCCTCCCCATCAGGCTCGGCAGATAAAGGGCTATTTTGGGGAATATGGTGAGGGTCACGGCAGTGAATATGATGGCGAGCAAAAATGGCACAGCCCCCCTGAAAATCTCCGCCATTGGGACATCCCTCACAATCCCCGCCAGGGTGTAGATGTTCAATCCCACGGGGGGCGTTATGAGCCCAGCTTCCATCATGAGGACGCTCAAGACCCCGAACCATATGGGATCGAAGTTCAGGGAAACTATGACTGGAAAGATCACAGGAAGGGTAAGGACCATCATGGACACAGCATCGAGGAAGCAACCCAAGAAAAGGTAGATGACCACTATGATCCCAAGGATCAGGTACCTCGATATCTCAAGTCCCGCTATCCAGCCAGATACCGCCATGGGAATCGTGGAAAGGGCTAGAAAATAACTGAAAACAGTGGCACCGGCCACGAGAAAGAGCACCATGACGGAAATCCTGGCTGCCTCCAGAAGGGCAGTGACCGTTGCCCTCCAGGTGAGCCTCCTTTTGAGGAGCACTATCACCCCCAGGGAGAAAGCTCCCATGGCCCCAGCCTCTGTGGGATTTATGAAACCCAGGTAGATCCCCCCCATGACCAGGACAAAGACCAAGGTGGTCTCCCACACCCCCTTCAGGGAACGGATCTTCTCCCAGAAGCTCACCCTCTCGGGAGATGCTGGAGCAGCCTTGGGATTCACCTTCGCCCAAATGATCACGATGGCAGCGTAGCTCGC
>JAPWUY010000403.1 GCA_028275295.1 Thermodesulfobacteriota bacterium
GGACGGCCGATTCCTCGGGAGCTCCCATCCCCTCGGGAAAGTCTCCTATCGCTTCGGATTCCCCAACTCTTTCGGCCCATCCCCCTCACGAGCATCAGGCCTCTCCAGTGATCTTTGCAGCCGCCTTCAGCACGACTTCCTGAATCTCGCTCAACTTGAAAGGCTTTGCGATGAAGTCAAATACCCCTTTTTTGAACGATTCCTTGGCAGTGTCGAGGGTAGCGAACCCTGTAATGACAATGACCTCGGAGCGGGGGTATCTTTTCTTCACTTCTTCGAGGAACCGAATGCCGTCGATGTCTTTCATCTTCAAATCGGTTATGACGATATCGTATTGGTTCTTCTCTATGTCTTCGAGGGCTTCGAGGCTTCTTGTGAAGGTAGTGACTGCGAAGCCCAGCTTTTCCAATGAGGGCTGCAATCTCTTGCAGACTATTGGCTCGTCATCCAGCACCATCACTTTGAGTTTCTGGCCAGCCATGGTCCTCTCTCCTATACTTTGGCTGCGTTGTTTGACCGACCTTGTATCTCCATGAAGTGCCTCACGAAATCCTCGACCCGATCATCACTCCGGAGCTCTATGTCGAGCTGACGGGTGAAGGCCACGAGGCATCCAAGCATTGACAAGATCGTTTTCATCTCCCCTTCGGGTCTGTCGCCAGTGCGAGCGATCACCAGGTCGCCCCTGACCTCGACCCGGAAATCGTGCCTCGAGAGGATCTCCGCGAGAAGTTGCGCCCGTCTCGATCTTCGAGTGATGTCAGTCACCCCTCCTACGAATCTGAAGTACACGTGATTCCTCTCGGTTCCTGGCAGGATCCTGGCATCGATGAGGTTGATGTGGTAACCCAAACGAAGATGTAGATTGAGATAATCCCTGGTCACGAGGGCAAGGTTGAAGCCGGCCATTTCTTCCAGGCCAGGGGACGCTGCGGCGGTTTTGGTCAGGCTGGACATCATTCCCTTCATATCCACTTCCGCTGGGGCCGTGCTCCACAGCCCCCGGCCACACAGTCCCTCGAGAAAGCTTTTCAGGGGCAAAGAGGTGACCCGATCCAGCTCCAGCTTATCGCCTCTCGATGGAGGGTCTATGCCGCCTCCCAGATCCAGGACCCTGAGGCCGATGGGGATATTGGTTGCGAGCTCCCACAGTCGCAGTCTACGGCTGTGCCGCAAGGAACGAGGCACCTCCATGAGTTCCTCCACAGCCTTCTCGTGCGCGAAACGCAGGACATCGTGAACCGTGCGGCAGCCCTGAGGGGAGAAATCTGGAGATTGAGGGTCTGCCAGGTGAAGGGGAGCGATACGCTTGAGAAGGCGCCTCAAGAGCCTGAACTCAGGGCTCTGCTCAAAGGATCCATCCCGTGCGAGTTCGAAGATGAGGAGCTCCTCAACACGTCCTCCATATACCACCCGCTGCTTTGTGTCCACTGTGATCACCTCGCCAGCACGGAGGCGACTGCAGGCTTCTTCCACTCCGAACAGCGTGGGCACCCGAAATTCTCTCGCTATTGTCGCAAGATGGCCTGCCGAAGAGCCTTTCTCCGTCAGGATCGCTGAAGCCTTGCGCACGACCGCGGCAAGCCACGGGGAGGCGTGGGGGCTCACAAGCACCCCCCCATCTGGAAATCGTTGCAGGTCCTCCTCCTTTCTCACGTGAAACACCACTCCAGCCCCGACCCCGGCATGCACGACGGTTCCTCGGTCCTTGACCAGCACTGGGTGGCGCGAGGCTAGTTGGGAGACGTCATGGCGCATTTCTGCCGCCCCCCCTTGCAGGACCAAGGGCCGGGACTGGAGAATCCAGCTTCGACCGGATAGGTCCAATGCCCACTCTATCTCCTGAGGCTGCTTGAAGAACCTCTCGAGGGCGAGCCCCCATTTGCCAAGCTCGTTCAATACCTCCGGCGGCAGAAGATCATCGGTTCCCCATTCCGCCTCCTCTCTGCCACCCCTTGAATCTCGGCCAAGGGGCTCTTCGGCCTTCTCCCAATCCAATAAGGAGGACCTTCTCAGTGCACGGGACTGTACCCGAGATTTCCCTTCCATGATGGTGCGCCCAGGTCCCGCAACGTAGTGGAAAACCATCCTGTCCTCGTGAGGTTCCACTGGGTCGAGCGTCTGAAGGACGCCAGAGACCCTGGCCGGCACCATCTCCTGGAAGAGAACAGCCATTGCAGCTTCTTCGCCGAGCAGTCCCATGTCCCGCCTGTAGCTCAGGGCCTCAACCGAGAACAAGCTCGCCAATACACGCCTATAAGCTCCGATCAAGTCGCGCGGAGACACATCCAGAACTGTCTCATGGAGACCGGCAAAGGATATCTGGCCATCTTCCCCACAAGCGCTGCTTCGAACCGCCCAGCTCGGTTTCTTCTCCCCGTAACGTTTTATGAGCCCAGCCACGTCCGAGGGCACTATACCCGCTAGGATGCTGAACCGGATCTGCCTGGAGACCTGAGGGAGTTCCATATCCCCCCTGTTCCAGGACTCAAGCCAGCCATGAATTCTGGCCTCGAGCCTGTTGTGCTCGATGAAACGTCTGTACGCCCGAGTCGTGACCACGAATCCATCCGGTACGGGAAACCTCAGACGCTGGAGGATACAGGCCAAAGCTTCAGCCTTGCCCCCTGTGAGTTCTGGATGATCAGTTGGCGACTCGCTCAGGGGCACCACAAGGGGCATGTCCTCGGAGAGGGCCACCCTCCCGCGCAGATCCCCTTCCAGCTGCAACAGGATGCGGTCCACCACTGCGTAAAGTCCCACGTACCGGTTCCTCCCTATCAAGTTCAGATTCTCAGCCAAACGGAGCAAGAGTCCCCGCATTCGGCCCATGGAGTCCTCGATATATTTTCGGTCGAATACGTACTCTCCTCCGGATTTCTCCCCCAGATCCGCCATGAGCTCCATGAGGCTCTGATGGTCATCCAGAAGCTCTTGGAAATGCTCGACCATCTCCACCAGGCCCGTCTCTTCCGCCTTGCCGCCGAAAAGCCCTTTCC
>JAPWUY010000404.1 GCA_028275295.1 Thermodesulfobacteriota bacterium
GGCTTCCACAGGTATTCGGTGGACGAAAGATGGCTGATTCCCCATTTCGAGAAGATGCTCTACGACCAGGCCATGTGCATGCTGGCATACTGTGAGACATTTCAGGTGACGAGAAAACCTTTTTTCAAAGATGTGGTTCACCAAATAGCCCAATATGTCCTGAGAGACCTCACGCATCCCGAGGGAGGCTTCTTGTCCGCGGAAGATGCCGATAGCGATGGAAAGGAAGGGGCCTTCTACGTGTGGAGCAAAGGGGAGATAGTGTCGCTTCTGGGGAAGGATGTGGGCGAGCTCTTCTCGAGATTCTACGGGGTAACTGAGGAGGGCAATTTCGAAGAAGGGAAGACCGTCCTCCACGAGGCCATGGACAGGAGGGCTTTGGCCCAGAGTCAGGGAATGGAGGAGGAAGAGCTGACGAGGCTTCTGGAGGAGGCTCGAGGGAAGCTTTTGGGAGCTAGGCACTCGAGGGTCAGGCCTCACAAGGATGACAAGATCATTGTCTCTTGGAACGGACTTATGATGGCCGCCTTTGCCAGGGCCTCTTGGGTTGTTGGGGAACCATCATATGCTCAAGCTGCGAAGAGGTGTGCTGAGTTCATTCTGACAGAGCTGAGAACAGAGGATGGAAGGCTCCTGAGGAGATGGAGGGAAGGCCAGGCGGCCCATGGTGGGTATCTCGAGGATTACGCTTCTTTGGCTTTGGGGCTTCTGGAGCTTTACGATGCAACCTTCGAGGCTAGATGGCTCATCGAGGCCTCAAGGGTAACCGAGCTTATGTTGGAGATCTTTTGGGATCATAACAAGGGCGGTTTTCTCATGGCTCCACCGGATGCAAAGGATCTTTTCTCCATACCCAAGGACGGCCACGATGGCGCGATTCCATCTGGCAATTCTCTCGCGGCCATGGTCCTTGCTAGGCTTGCCAAAATGACAGGTAGGAAAGACCTGGAGGAGAAGTCATGGGCTGTTCTCAAGGCCTTCTCGGGTCATCTCCACGAGTTTCCAACTGGCCACACATATATGCTCTGCGCCTTAGATTTCCTATTGGGGCCTTGCCAAGAAGTCGTTCTCCTCGGGAAAAAGGAAGCTCCGGACACAATCTCCATGATCACGGAGTTGAGAGAGGATTTCGCCCCGATGCGCACTGTGATACTCTTGGAGCCAGGTGATGAGGGCCAGGAGGTGAGGAGGATTGCGCCACGCCTGGAGCCCTTCCCTCAGGAAGAAGGGGGATGCAAGGTTTACCTTTGTCGGTCAAACACCTGTAGAGAGCCCGTGGATTCCCCCGAAGCCCTGAGAAGACTCTTGCATGAAGGCGAAGGGGCAATCGGGAGCTGACACTCGGGGTGCCGAAACCAGTTCTCGAAACCTTCTAAAAGTGGTCCAGTGAGAACTCATGAGCTCCGTGAGAGACCACGGGATGTGAACCGAGGGAAGGAGATCTGTACCCGCAGAAAAAGAATTGTGAGGAGGAGGTTCCGATGGAAAAGGTGGAGATCAAACCAAACATTTTCTGGGTTGGTGGTGTGGACTGGAATGTCAGGGACTTCCATGGCTACTCGACTCCTTATGGGACCACGTACAATTCCTTCCTACTCGTGGACGAGAAAATTGTGCTTTTCGATACGGTCAAGAAGGGATTCGAGGACGAGCTAGTGAGGAGGATATCCTCCATAGTGGATCCCAAGAAGATCGACTACATCGTCGTGAACCATGTGGAGATGGACCATTCGGGCGCCCTACCTCAGATGATGGAGCTTTGCAGACCATCGAAGCTCATCTGTTCCTCGAGGGGCAAAGAGGCCCTATTGCGTCATTACCACAGGA
Source organism: Thermodesulfobacteriota bacterium (assembly GCA_028275295.1). Classification (GTDB taxonomy): domain Bacteria; phylum Desulfobacterota; class Desulfocorpusculales; order Desulfocorpusculum; family Desulfocorpusculum; genus JAPWUY01. The sequence goes on from JAPWUY010000404.1 coordinate 1,828, forward strand.
GCGAGTGGCCGTATGAGGTTGTTGAGACCGGAAGCACCATCAGTCTGGGGAAAAGGAGTATCCAGTTCATCGAGACCCGTATGCTCCATTGGCCTGACAGTATGTTCTCTTACATCCCTGAAGAAAAGCTTCTCATATCCAGCGATGCTTTCGGACAACATTGGGCAACGAGCGAGAGATTCGATGACCAAGTGGACCAGGCCGCGCTCATGAGCCATGCGGCGAAGTATTTCGCCAACATACTGCTTCTCTATTCCTCCCTGGTTCAGAAACTCCTGGAGAGCGTCAGGGGGATGAATCTCCAGTTGGACATGATAGCCCCGGACCACGGTCTCATCTGGAGATCAGACCCTGAAAAAATCCTCCAGGCCTATGATTCATGGAGCCAACAGAAGCCCATACCCAAAGCCCTCGTGATATACGACACAATGTGGGAGAGCACAGCCGCAATGGCGAGGGCAGTGGGAGAAGGGCTCATGTTGGAGGGGTTGAGTGTCAAGGTCATGGACTTGAGGCATACCCACAGAAGCGACGTCGTGACAGAGCTCCTCGATGCCGCTGCCATAGTGTGCGGCTCTTCCACCTTGAACAATTGCATGCTTCCGAAGATGGCAGATGCCCTCCACTACATCCGGGGCTTGAGGCCCCAGAGAAAGATCGGGGCAGCCTTCGGCTCGTACGGGTGGAGTGGAGAGGGTGTGAGGATGGTCGAGGAGGCCCTGAAGGAGATGAAGGTCGAGATAGTGTGCCCCCCGGTCAAAGTCCAGTATGTGCCGGACAAGAGGGCTTTGGAAGAGTGCGTTCAGTTGGGAAGGACAGTGGGGAGGGCAGTCAAGGAGAAGCTCTGAGATATCATGGAGAGGATAAGGCCAAAGGAACTCCTCGAAGAAGAGGATTGGGCCTCTGCTATTTCTCGGTTCCGAGAGAATGCGGGAAGGCAGCTCGCTACAGCTCTCCTCAGGGCTCTCTATGGCGAAGACCTCCAGACGAGATGGCGAGCTGCCGAGGCTTTGGGAGTAGTGGTGGCCCAGTTGGCTGAAGGGGATGCGGAGTCAGCTAGGGAGATAATGAGGCGTCTCCTCTGGAGTCTCAACGAGGATTCGGGGAGCATGGGCTGGGGAGCTCCCGAGGCCATGGCCGAGATCTTGCGCCAAAGCCC
>JAPWUY010000405.1 GCA_028275295.1 Thermodesulfobacteriota bacterium
CCAGTTGGAGTTCCAGACAAAAGGGGCCGGTTTGCAGGATTGAGGGGAGATTTTCGGGACAAGGGGATCGCACATGAGAGCTCAAGGGCCTCCAAGCTCTTTTTCCCATGAAGGGTCCTCCCGAGTGGGGTATCCTGGAGAGCGAGAACTCCTCACCTGTCTCGAGATAGGGAAGGCCATAACCTCCACCTTCGATATGGAGGAGATCGTGGAGACGATACTCGAGAGGATCTCCCAGCTCGTCCCTGCGAAGAACTGGTCCTTGCTCCTTCTGGATGAGGCCAAAGGGGAGCTCTTTTTTCAAGTGGCTGTTGGATTGGATGAAGGGATCACTAGGGAGATTCGCATAGCCTTGGGAGAGGGAGTGGCCGGAACTGTTGCCCTCACGGGCGAGCCGTTGGCAGTGAGAGATGTGGAGGGAGACCCAAGGTTCACCTCCAAGGTGGATGCCCTGAGCGGTTTCAGAACTCGCTCCCTCATCTGCTTGCCCCTGAAGCTCAGGGACCGCACCTTGGGGGTAGTGGAGATAGTGAATCCCATGGACCCCAGTCTTTTCGAAGAGCCTCAAATGACCCTCCTCTCGATCCTGGCGGACTATCTGGCCATAGCCATTGGCAACTCCCTCAACTATAAAAGGCTCGCATCCATGGCCCTCATGGACACTGTCACCAATCACTACAACACCAGATTCCTCCACCAGTTCCTGGATGAGGTGACCTCGGGAGAGGATAGGACCGTATCCCTCGTTTTCATGGACATGGACGATTTCAAGAAGATCGTGGACACCCATGGTCACTTGGCTGGAAGCAAGGTCCTCAAGGAAGTAGCGGATGCCATGGCCTCTCTTCTCTCGGCCAATGACTTTCTTGTCCGCTATGGCGGAGACGAATTCGTCATCGTCATGGACCGTTGTCCCAAGACGGAGGCAGTAGCCAAGGTCGAGGAATTGAGGAGGATGCTCTCTTCCAGGAGATTTCTCGAAGGGGACGGGTTATCGGTGAATGTGAGCGCGAGCTTTGGCGTAGCGAGTTATCCCGAGGATGCCAAGACAAAAGAGGGTCTCCTTCGCCTGGCCGATGAGTGCATGTTTCGAAGCAAGGAAACCGGAAAAGGGAAGATCACCGTCCAAGGGAATGCCCCTTAGAGGCGACCTTTGGGGCCGAATGCTTCGAGGATCTCACCCCTCTTTCAGCCCCAAGATCCTTCGGGCCTCATCGGGGGTAGCCACTTCCCTTCCCAGCTCTCGGCTCAAAAAGGCTATTCTCCTCACCAGGGCCTCATTGGTCGCGAGTTCGCCCTTTCTCATGAGGATGTTGTCCTCTAGGCCCACCCTCACGTGACCACCCATCAAGATCGCGTGGACCCCCATCCGAAGCTGAGCCGAGGCTATCCCCGAGACTGTCCAAGTGCTCCCGGCTGGTATGGAGTTCTTCAAATGGACCAGGTTCTCTATGGTAGCGGGTATCGCCCCCCTCAGGCCCATGACGAAGTTGAAGTGAAGGGGCGGCTTGGCCAGTCCCTTGTCGACCAAGGAGAGGGCATTGGCTATCATGCTCACATCGAATATCTCCATTTCGGGCTTTATCCCGAGCTCCAACATTTCCTTGGCCAGGGCCTCTATGAGCTGGGGCTCATTGATGTACACCGAGTTGGGGAAGTTGACGGACCCAGTGGTGAGGCTTGCCATCTCGGGTCTCACCTGGAGTCTTTTTGTGCGGCTGTCGAGGCTCGTTCCGGCTCTACCCCCTGTGGAGACCTGGAGTATCAGATTGCTCCTTCCTCTTAGGGTCTCCACCACCTCCCAGAAAAACGATGGATCGTCTGATGGATTCTCCTGGGCATCCCTGGCATGGATATGGAGAATCGAGGCCCCTTCATCCTCGCATCTGAGGGCGCACTCTACCACCTCCTTGGGAGTCACTGGCACATGGGGGTTGTCCTTTTTCTTGGGGACCGACCCCGTAGGTGCTACGGTTATCACTAGCTTCTCCACCTCTTCTCACCTCCTCAATTGAGAATAAGGATACCCTCACCAGTTCCTGCCATCTGGCTTCCAGCGGAGCTCGAGACCTAGCCTTCTCGCAATTCCTGAGATCACATCGGTGAGCTCCAACTTCATTTGGGGAAGCTCCCCAGGCATGAGAAACAGGAAAGCGTCGTCCAGAGTGTGCATCCCCGTAACCATTGGTTCGTGGACCACTGATTGGGCCTCAGTCCTTGCCTTCATGTCGAAGCCAGGGACTGGCTCCACTATGAGATCGGGCGCCAGATCCATAAAGGCACCGGAATAGATCTCCTCTTTCCTGTAAACCCTCCTCACCACCGCCTGGCCGGTCCTGGGATCCTCGATGGAAAGAAGTCTTTCCGATAGCTCACTTCTGAGCTCCTCGTATTCTTTCCCCTCCTCCACAGAGCCCATTGTCTCGCGACCTTTCAAGTTCAAGTAGATTCTACCAGGAGTGATGCTATAGGCGCGAGTGCCCCTTTCCATGGATGCGAGATTGCTTCCCCCTCCGAGACGGAGGTATCCGTTTTTTCTCAGCCAGAAGTTGAGCTCCACCTCTCCAAAGACCCTGCAGAACCCATGATCCGACAGGATGAAAAGCTCCGTCGTGCCATTTTCCAAACCATGGTTGAGTTTCCGGACCAGGACCTCTATCCAGCTGTCCAGCCTTCTATACCATTGGATGAACATCTCGGCCCACGGCTCCTCTTTATCTTCCCACTTGGCAAGAAAGAAATGATTGATCCTGTCTGTTTCCATCACGTGGAGCTGGAAAAAATCCCAATCTTCGGCCTCCAGAAGATGAAGACACAGACGAAACCTGGCATCGAGGGAATCCGAGAGTTGAGCGAGGAATCCCTCCGGGTCTTCCATGGCCTTCGAGGCCTGGACATCCACCATGTAGCCCATCTTTCGGACAAGGGGGAGGATCCTGCGAGGATACACAGCCTTCTCCAAACTGGGGGA
>JAPWUY010000406.1 GCA_028275295.1 Thermodesulfobacteriota bacterium
CCGAGGCATAACATAATCATCGGGGGCAAACGAACGTTTGGTGGCCTAATGGGGCGATCCCCGGGTGGAAGCGAAGCCTGCTAGACGGGCGTGCGGAGCCCGCCCCTCCAGGGGTGGACAGTCCAAGGGAGATGGCCTCGCGGGGAAAACCCGGGGCTAACGCGGAAGGCGGTTTTCTCGGAGGGACGCACTCCGTGCGTCCGCGTGGCAAGGCCGGACTCAAGCCGAGGCATAACATAATCATCGGGGGCAAACGAACGCCCGGGGGCCTAATGGGGCGATTTCCCGGTGGAGGCAAAGTCTCCCTAGCGGGCGTGCGGAGCCCGCCCCTCCGCGGGGAGGCCCACCCCAACGCGGCTTGCCTAGCGGGTGAAGGCCTGGAGACGACGCTGAAGGCCGTCTTCTCGGAGGGACGCACTCCGTGCGTCCGCGTGGCAAGGCCGGACTCAAGCCGAGGCATTGCATTCCCACCGGTACGTTTACGATGAGCGTGTGGTCAAGAGGAGGCAACGTTCGGGTTGGTTTGACGCCTTCCCAGCGGGCGTGCGGAGCCCGCCCCTCCAGGAGGATGAGCCACGGTCAGATGGCCTGGCGGCGAAAACCCGGGGACAAGGCGCGGAGGGCGGTTTTCTCGGAGGGACGCACTCCGTGCGTCCGTGTGGCAAGGCCGGACTCAAGCCGAGGCATATCATGATCACGGGAGGCAAATGAACCCCCGGTGGCCTAGAGGGGACATGCTCGGGTGAAGCCAATTCCCTCATTGCGGGCGTGCGGAGCCCGCCCCTCCGGGGGGGTTAGACGGGGTGAGATGGCCTAGCGGGGGAAACCCGGGGATAGCGCGGAGGCGGTTTTCTCGGAGGGACGCACTCCGTGCGTCCGCATTCCGATGCTAGACGCAAACCGAGGCATAACATGATCATCGGGGGCAAACGAACGCCTGGGGGCCTAATGGCGCGATCGCCCGGTGGAGGCAAAGCCTTCCCAGCGGGCGTGCGGAGCCCGCCCCTCCGCGGAATGGCCAAGCGAAGGCGAGGAGGCCTTACGGGGGCAAACCCGGAGATGACGCGAGGGGCGTTTTTCTCGGAGGGACGCACTCCGTGCGTCCGCGTGGCGAGGCCGTGTGCAAGTCGGGGCATTCCATTCCCACCGGATGGGTTGACGATAAGGCGGTGGCCAAGAGGGCACATGCCTCGGTCAAGCCGAGGCCTTCCCTGCGGGCGTGCGGAGCCCGCCCCTCCGCGGAATGGCCAAGCGAAGGCGAGGAGGCCTTACGGGGGCAAACCCGGAGATGACGCGGAAGGCGGTTTTCTCGGAGGGACGCACTCCGTGCGTCCGCCTGGTAAGGCCATACGCAAGCCGAGGCATAACATGATCATCGGGAGCAAAGGAACACCCGGTGCCCTAGCGGGGACATGCTCGGGTGAAGCCAATTCCCTCATTGCGGGCGTGCGGAGCCCGCCCCTCCAGGGGTGGACAGTCCAAGGTGAGACGGCCTCGCGGGGAAAACCGTCGGATAACAGGGAGGTCGTTCTCTCGGAGGGACGCACTCCGTGCGTCCGCCTGATAAGGCCGTGTTCAAACCAATGCACTGCTTTGATCGAAGAGGATGCCGCTAGGCCCGTAGCCTAGTTGGGAGCATGTCCTGGTGGGTCCAATGTCTCTTTTACAAGGCGTGCGGAGCCCGCCCCTTGGCCAAGGAGGTCAAGCCACGGCTCCGCCTTTGGAGATGACCTCCAGCTCCCGCGTGACCTTGGGTGCCACTTCCTTGAGGGCCATTTCGAGTTGTTCCACGTGGAAGGGTTTTGGCAGCACTAGTCGCACTATTTTTCTTTCTAGCGCTCTCCTTGCAGGAGACGTGTCCCAGGCGCCTGTCATCAGGATAATGGATGCAGAGGGGTCCAATTGGAGGATTTCCTCCGCAGCCACTATACCAGTTTTGCCAGGCATCTCCAAATCCATGAGGACAACATCCGGCCTCCATGCCCTATAGAGGATTACTGCCTCATCGCCATCAGAGGCCAGATCAACTCTGCAGCCCCAATGTTGGAGCCTTCCCTTGAGGAGCTCACGGACTCCACTCTCATCGTCCACTATCAACACAGACAAGCCCTCAAAAGGGGAAGAAATCCCCGAAACCAATCCCTCAGGGACAGCTAGGCTCTCCAGAGCCCTCGCTTGAGCCTCCTGTTTCGCTTGTTCTTGATCCAGGAGCCTTCTCACCTCGGAAAGGCTGAGCCCCAAGGCAAGCAAGACCTTTCTCTGTGTGCTCAACCTGCAAGGAAGTCCCTTCTCGAGCCTGTCCACAGTGAGCACTGAGACTCCAGCCTTTCGAGCCAGCTCTGTCTTGGTCCACATCTGGGCTTCTCTGAGACGCCTGAAGATGTTCGTGTCTGCCATCTCTCCCTGCGGCCCCTTCAGCTATTCCAAATCGTCTTTTTCATATCGCATCCTCCTCCATTTGTCAACCTGATTGTGTGGAACGAGACACCACCCGTGGCTTCTGCTTGACCTTCCTCTCGCACAGCTCAGCTATTTTTTTTTCCTCGGATCCCTATCCTTTTCCGTCCCGTCACCATCCTCGTGCTTTCAAGAGGGGGGCAGAAATTACTTCTCAAGTAGGAGATCCTCTTTGAGGACTTCCTTCAACTTCGCTCCCAGCGCCTCTATCGTAAATGGCTTGGCGATTAGAGGCAGTCGGCGCTCAAGAGGCCATTTTCCGAAGATGACATTTGGGGGGTAACCGGAGATGAGGAGACATTTCATCTCAGCTCTAGTGGCGTGGAGCTTCTCCCAAAGTTCTAGTCCGCTCATCTGTGGCATTACGACATCCGCCAGTAAGAGGTGGATCGGACCCGTATATGCCCCCGCGACTGCCATGGCCTCCGCGGGATCTTGAGCCTGAAGAACCCGATATCCGAGGATTTCCAAAAACTTGGCGTAAACCTGGAGAAGAGGCTTCTGATCCTCGA
>JAPWUY010000407.1 GCA_028275295.1 Thermodesulfobacteriota bacterium
TTTTGGTCCAGACAGCTGTAAAGAGGGCGAGGCAGATCATGGAGGGGGCTAGGCCCCTCGTCGCATCTAAGAACAGGCCCACTGTCTTGGCATTGAGGGAGATAGCGGCCCAGAAGGTCAAGCCCGTAATAGATCCCACTATGCCTTTGGAGAAAAGGGTCCCTCCTCCTCAGCCTGTGGAGGAAGAAGAGGAGATCCTGGATGCCGCCATCGAGGAAGTGGGGATCGAGGATCTCCATTATGGAAGGTCCCTGAGCGACCTAAGGGAGATAGAGGGACTTCCGGAGGACGGCTTCCACGAGATTGGGGAAGAGGGGGAGTGGGAGGAAACGGAAGAAGAGGAGGAGTGAGGCGAGGCGAGCAGCGGGCCCGAGGTATTCCTCGGGCTTTTTGCTTTTTTCCCGAAGCTGGCCTCGGAAGACGGGGCTCCTCTCAAAAGCCTGGCCCTCCGATTCTCCGGATGCAGAATTCATGGTGCAATTGGAGTGGATGACCGTCATGGTGCCCAGCTGGTCTCACCATATGGAGAAGATTCTACCCCTTGTCACCAAGCCCACCAGGTATCTGGGAGGAGAAATCGGCTCGGTTCGAAAGGACCTGACCAAGGTGGGGTTGAAAATTGCCCTGGCTTTCCCCGACACGTACGAGCTGGGGATGTCCCATCTGGGATTCAGGATCATATACGGTGTTCTCAATGTTGTTGAGGAAGTGGCGGCTGAGAGGTTCTTCGTGCCGTGGCCGGACATGGAAATGGAGATGGCCAAGAGAGGAATACCCCTTCTCTCCCAGGAGTCAAAGGCGCCACTCAATTTTTTCGATGTGATAGCCTTTTCAATCCCGTACGAGATGGGCTATAGCAACGTGCTCCACATCCTGAAGATGGGGGGGATCCCGCTTCTCGCCTCGGAGCGGAAGGGGCCTTTCCCCTTGGTCATAGCTGGAGGCCCCTTTGCTTCCAACCCAGAGCCCATGGCCATGTTCCTGGATGCTGTGGTATTGGGCGATGGGGAGGAGGTCGCATTGGAGTTAGTGGAGGTGCTCCTCGAGGCCAAAAGGAAAAAATGGGCCAAGAAGGAGATCCTGGAGGCCCTGTCCCAAATCGAAGGGGTATACGTCCCCTCTTTTTTCCAGCCCGTTTACTGCGAGGATGGGGCCTTGGAGGCCATCTCTCCCCTTGTCCCAGGATACCAGAGAGTGAGAAGAAGGATTGTCCCAAGACTTCCCTCTTCGTATCCCGAAGGCACCTTCATGGTCCCTCACATGGAGATAGTTCACGACAGGGCAACAGTGGAGATCGCTCGAGGTTGCACCAGGGGATGCAGATTTTGCCAAGCAGGATTCATTTACAGACCCGTCAGGGAGAGACCCCTGGAAGAGGTCTGCCAGCTCGCCTCCACGATCCTTCAGAGGACGGGCTACGAAGAGCTCTCTCTCCTGTCTCTGAGCTCCGGGGACTATAGCAGGATAGAGCAATTGGTGGAGGCTCTTTCAGCCATCCACTCCGAGGCCAAGATAGCTCTCTCATTCCCTTCTCTGAGAGTGGGGAGCATCTCGGACAGGGTGCTTTCCATGATAAGGGAGGTGAGAAAGACGGGAATAACCATTGCCCCTGAGGCTGGGACAGAGAGGCTGAGGAAAGTGATAAACAAGGATGTGACCGAGGAGGAAGTCCTGGATACCGCAGAAAGGGTGTTCGCCCAGGGATGGCTTTCTCTGAAGCTTTACTTCATGATAGGGCTTCCAACAGAAGGCGAGGAGGATCTGGCCGGTATAGTGAAGTTGTGCCAGCGAATAGTGGAGAATTGCAGGACACCAAGGGGCAGACCCAGGCTCGCTGTGGGATTGTCCACCTTTGTCCCAAAGCCTCACACCCCCTTCCAGTGGGCGACCCAGCTCTCATTGGAAGATACGAGAATGAGATTGGAATGGTTGAAGAGGGAGCTCAGGAAGATTGGGGCCCAGGTCAAATGGCAGCAACCGGAGCTGAGCCTCCTCGAGGGAGCCTTTTCCAGGGGAGATAGGCGTCTGGGCAATGTCCTCTTGAGAGCCCACGAAAAGGGATGCAAGCTCGATGGGTGGAGCGAACATCTTCGCTTCCATCTGTGGCTGGAGGCATTCGAGGAGGAGGGGCTTCCACTCAAGGACTATGCCACAAGGGCCTTTTCCACGATTGATGTCCTCCCCTGGGATCACCTGGACATGGGGGTGGAAAAGGGCTTCCTCCTACGGGAATTGGAGAGGGCTCTGAATGGTGAGAGGACAGAGGATTGCAGGTGGGGGGAATGTGCTGCTTGTGGGGCTTGTAAAGAGGGTCTCCCTGACCATGTCCTGGCCTCGGAAAGAGAGGCGAGGCTTTTCCCAGGGATGAGGGCCTTTTGGGATACACACCAGAGGATGAAATCCAAAGAGGTGAGGAGGAGATTTCGCCTGAGATACGCGAAAATGGGCCCCGCCAGGTTCCTGGGGCACCTCGAGCTGGCCAGTGCCGTGATGAGGGCCATGAGGAGGGCCAGGATTCCCATGGCCTTCACAGAGGGTCATCATCCCATGCCCAAGGTGGATTTGGGACCAGGCCTTCCCCTGGGGGTCCAGAGCCAGGCCGAGTTCATGGAAGTGGAGACAAGATGGTGGATAGACCCTGCGGAGACCATGAGACTCCTCAACCGGGAGCTCCCGGAGGGAGTCGTTGTGATGGAATGCCAAGAGGTTCCCATCGATGCTCCATCCGTTTTCAGGGGGAAGGCAAGGGTGACCTTTGAGGTGGAGATCCCAGAAGGGATGGGATTGGAGGACGGAGCCCTGGAGTCCAGGTTGAACAGGTTCCTGGATTCGAAGACGTGGGTTATAAATAGGAAGGCTAAGGACGGAGGGGCTGAGAAGAGGGTGGACTTGAGGAAGTTTGTCCTCGGGGGGGAGCTCAAGGGGAAGGGGAGTTTGGTCCTCCATGTGGAATATAATCCCA
>JAPWUY010000015.1 GCA_028275295.1 Thermodesulfobacteriota bacterium
GGAGTCCATTGGATATCAGTCGAGGCTTCCCCTTCCTTTTCTTGTTTTAGACAATGGACACTCAAAAGAGTTTCCAAGTTCGCCTCATCTTTTGCCTTTGGCCCCATCAAGCTCCCTTCAGTATTTGCCTCGCAATGACCATCCTTTGTACCTCGGATGTTCCCTCGTACACGGTCGTGACCCTGGCGTCCCTGTAAAGCCTCTCCACCTTGTAGTCCTTCATGAACCCGTATCCGCCGAAGATCTGGGTTGCCCGAAAGGCCACCCTGTTGACCATCTCGGATGCGTAGAGCTTTGCCATGGAGGCCAGCATAGTAATGGGCTCCCCTCTGTCCCTGTGAGCAGCTGCTTGGAGGGTCAGAAGCTTCGCCGCCTCGATCTCGGTTGCCATATCCGCTATCATCCACTGGATGGCTTGATAGGTGCCAATGTATTTGCCGAATTGTTTCCTCTCCTTGCTGTACCTCACAGCCTCGTCGAAGCAAGCCCTGGCTATTCCCACGGACTGAGATGCTATTCCGATTCTTCCTGTATCGAGAGCAGCCATGGCCATGCGAAATCCATCTCCTTCCTGTCCCAGAAGGTTCGAGGCCGGAACCCTGCATTCCTCCAAAACTATTTCAGCTGTGTTGCTGGCCCTGAGCCCCATCTTATCCTCTACCACCCCGACGGAAAACCCCGGAAAGCCAGGCTCCACCAAAAAGGCGCTTATGCCTCTGTGGGGCTCCTCCGCTGTCCGGGCCAGAATCACCAGGACCCCAGCATAACTGCCATTGGTTATGAACATCTTGGTGCCAGTGAGGAAATAATAGTCGCCATGGCGCTCAGCCCTTGTCTTTATGCCAGCTGCATCGGATCCAGCCTGGGGCTCAGTGACCGCGAAAGCACCCAGTTTCTCCCCCCTCGCGAGGGGGACTAGATATGTCCTCTTCTGTTCCTCTGTGCCGTGGGCAACTATGGGCTCACAGGCCAGATTGCACACAGCCATGGTCACGGCCGTCGATGGGCAGGAATAAGCTATTTCCTGCATAGCGAGGCAATAACTCACTGCCCCCACATTGGATCCGCCGTATTCCTCGGGGACCATCATTCCCATGAGGCCAAGCTGCGCCATCTTCCTGAGTATTTCCCAGGGGAAGATCCCCTCCCTGTCCAATCTTCCCGCGATGGGTTCTATCTCTCTCCTGGCAAAGTCCCTGACCATAAGCTGGATCATCTGCTGTTCATTGGTAAGCTGGAAGACCATGGGAGTCACCTCCCCGAGAAAAGCCTTTTCCACTAGGGCGTGTACACCACCACTATCAACTCCATGGGGACTTCGCTCAGATTCCTCAACTGGTGCCTGATGCCAGAGTTGAAGTGAATGCTCTGACCTTCTTCGAGAACCTGAACGTGGTCTCCAACCCTGATTTCCAGTTTTCCTTTGAGAACGTAAATGAATTCCTCTCCCTCGTGCTGATATTCCACCATGTCGTGGTCCGACTTGGGTTCTATCTGAACGAGAAATGCCTTCATGTGCTTGGTCTTGGCCCCAGGAGTGAGGGGGGTGTAAGCATAGGCCTCCGTCCTCTTCTTGTAAGCCTCCACCTTTCTCCTGTGAGACTCCCTCTGCTCTGCGCTGAGGAACGAACCCGGATCCACGGACAGGGCCTTGGAGATCCTTATCACCTCGGAGACGGTGGGGATCACTTGATCCGCCTCTATCTTCGCCAGGCGCTCAACGGAGCATCCCGTATCATTTGCCAGTGTCTCGAGGGAGATCTCAGCTTCCTCCCTCAAGGCCTTCATTCTCTTCCCAAAGCTCTTCTTGGGCTTCGTCGTGGACCTTCTCGCGGCCATGGGGCTACCTCCTACTTCTTGCTCGCATATATGAAGAGCTTCTGACCTGGTGCGATTCGATCAGAGGAGCTCAATTGGTTCCACTGCTGGATAGACCTGACCTGGACTCCATAATTCCTCGCGATATCCCAGAGGGTCTCCCCCTGTCTCACTGTATGGACCACGGCCCCTTTCTTGACGTTCCATCTCTCCTTCAACGGGGCCGAGGATTGTCTCTCCCTCCTTTCGGATGCAGAGACCATCTGCTCCTTCAATGCCTTTGCCACTTCATCGGCCTTGTCCCTGGGAACATAGAGTCTGTAGATCCCCTTTGGGAGCCATGTCTCCTTTATGTGGGGGTTCAAGACCTTGAGGGCCCTGTAAGTCATCCCGCAGGATCTAGCAAGGGCTATGAGGTCCAAGCCTTTCTCCAGTTTCACCTCTAGAGTCTTCACATCCAGGGGATCGTAGAGCTCCTCCGGAAGAAGATCGAACCCATATTTGCGAGGATCGCTGAGAATAACTTTAGCTGCTGCGATGCGAAATATGTACCGTTCCGTCTCCTGGGGCAGAACAAGCTCGTAGAAGCTCGACACTCCCTGTCTCTCCATTTCCCTTCTCAGCCTGTCCTCTCCCACATTGTAGGCCGCGAGGGCAAGAAGCCAGTCGTCGAATTTGGCCTTCAGAGACTGGAGATATGCCAAAGCTGCATCCGTGGATTTCACCGGGTCCTGTCTCTCGTCTATCCACTCATTTATTTCCAGGCTGTAAAGGGAGCCAGTGCTGGGGATGAACTGCCAGACCCCCACGGCGCCGGCACTGGATTTGGCCTCTGGCCTCAAGGAGCTCTCCACTATGGCCACGAATTTCAAATCCTGGGGAAGCCCCCTCTCCTCTATCCTCTTCTCTATGATGGGAAAGTACCTGTTCGCCCTCTTCATCCACAGAAGGACCTGCGGGACATCGTTCACCAAGAGGAGAAATTCCCTGTCCATCCTCTCCCAGAGGTCCCTTCTCTCAAGAGGCAATCTCTGGCCCAGGAGTTCTATGTCTCGCGGGAATCTGTAGTGAGCCATCCCCCTGAAACGTTCCAGGACCTCGAGTCGCTCCTGCAGCTTGGCCAGCTGATCCTTGAGAACGGAGATCTCCTGGCATGCCTCCTGGAGAAGAGCCCTCACGGACTTTCTACCCTGGAGTTCCTCTCCCCTCGCCCCCGGTTCCATCCCAATATTGGCCGCACCAAAGACCATTGCGAGGGCAAAAGCCAGTTCCTTCCTTCCCATTCCCCAAGACCTCCTTCCGGGAACTGGTCAAAGGTCGCCTTGGCCCACTGCGGGCTTTTAGCCTCCTGTATGCTACCATTTTTTGCTTGTCTTTCATATCAGATAAGAGGGTCCAAATCAACGGCGATCCCGTCCCACTCGAGACCCTTCCACTAGCCTCTGGGGTTTTGGCGAGAGAACCCCTTTCCCTCTCACCCAAGCTGAACGACTCCCGCCCCGTTGCACCGAGGTTGCCTCTGCGGAGAGAACTTCCGGGCCCAAATCCCATGACCATTGGATTGATTCCCGAGATGGAGTGTGATAATAGGGGGACTGGGAAGAGGAAGGGACTTTCGGGCGATAGCTCCCCAGGCAAAATGGAGGTCCACACTATGGGGCTTTTCGAGAAATTGGTCAGTCTTCCGGCGCTCAGGCCTTACATGGAACAAGATCCTGAGGTCTTTGTGGAGGAGACCGGCTGGAGGGAGATACTCCAGAAAGTCAGGCAGCTCAAAGATCTGGAGGCCCTCTTGGGGATCGTCAAGGAGGCCTCCCCCACAACGGAACAACAGAAGATCTTGAGGGGCTATCTTTGCACCATGGCAGTTGAGATGGCCCCTGGTCCCCTGGAAGTGCCGTGTGTCGATTATGCTGGGTGTTATCTCACCAGGGGCGAGATGAGAATGGTCAGTTCCTCGAAGGAGGACCTTCCCGCCAATGTGGGGATGGGGATGAATGCCAGGAGCCCCGAATGCAGGATAGTGGTGGAGGGAGATGTGGGGGATTACCTGGCATACAGGTCGGCCAAGGCCTGCGTGGAGGTCAAGGGCTCGGCTCGAGACAGGGTTGGGATGGCAGTCGGAGATGGGTACATAAGGATAGAGGGGGATGTGGCTGGAGGCCTCGCTGGAAACGCCCATAACACTCGCTTTGAGGTGGATGGAAGTGTGGGGAGGATCCAGAGGGAGAACTCTGGGTGCAAGATCATGATAGGCGGGGATGTCCATTGGAGCATAGGGGAAAAACAACTCGCGTGCTTCATAAAGATATGCGGAAATGTGGGGATGAAGTATCGCAAGAGCGGCAAGCTAGTGGACATGGCCTCTGGCCTTGGCCGCAACAGCGTGCTCCTTGTGGGAGGGGATGTATGGGGCAACTTGGGGACTGGGATGGAGGTGGCGAAGATCCTGGTTTGGGGAAAGGTCCATGGAGAGATAAGGGTTTCGGACACTCAAGGCGGTTTCATATACCTCAACAGAAAAAAGGTTCCCCTTCTGAAGAGGATAGCTGGCACAATAGGGAGCGAGATAGGAGTCAGGTACGTGGAGCTCAAAGAAAGCGGCTATCTATTCGCGGAGGATCCCGAGGAGGTGAAGGATCTGATCCTGTCATGAATGGAATGAGATCCGCCATCAAGATCTGCTCGTTATCCCTCATCGCTGCATCCCTTTGCCTGGGGGGATGCGGTGGCAAGGAGGAGAAAAAGGAAAGCCAGCCTAAGAGGGCGAACAGGCCCCCTGTAGTGACCAAGGTTGAGATAATGCCCATGGCTCCCCGCGCTGGCGACACCCTCAAAGCCATGGTCCAGGCAATGGATCCCGATGGGGACCCTCTGGAGATCTCGTACATTTGGGAGGTGAATGGGAGGGAGCTGGAGGGGGAAAATGACGAGGAGCTGAGGCCGGAAGTCCTGAGGCCGGGAGATAGGGTCGTGGTATGGGTCACAGTGGGCGATGGAAAGCTATGGGGGGAACCCATGGCCTCTCAGCCCAAGGTCATAGGCCCGGAGAGGGTGGGGAGAGTTCATCTGGACCTGGTTCCGCAAGTAGCTTTTCCAGGCCAGAAGCTCGCTGTGGTGGTGAAGACAGATGAGTCGAATCGAGAGCCTCCCCCTTTGAGATTCAGGTGGAAGGTCAATGGAGAAGTGGCCAAGGAAGGGGAGGATGCGGAATTCTCTACACATGGGCTCAAGAGAGGGGATGTGATCCAGGTAGAGGGATTCATGGAAGAGGCTTCAGAGGGTCTCCTGATCGCTAGCTCCAGGGAAGTTGTGCTTCAGAACAGTCCCCCCACTATCCTGTCTCTTCCCCCGGAGAGCCTCATTGCGCCGGGAAGATATCTCTACAGGGTCAAGGCAGTGGACCCAGACGGTGATTCCTTGACCTTTCGGCTGGAGGGCGAGGTCCCAGAAGGAATGACCATAGACCCCTCAACGGGTGTCATCAGGTGGAATTTCACGAAGCCACCTGAAGAGCCTCTCAAGGTCGACATCCGGGTAAGTGACGGCCATGGAGGGGAAGCTCAGCAAACCTACGAGATCGTCTTTCCCAAGGCCGGAACTTGAGCCGATTCAGACAAGGAGGCTCCGGAGGTCGGGATCTGGGATCTGAGGACGTTTTTCTGAAGGAGCCCACAGCCCAGGACCAGGTGCTCCGTCTCCACCAAAACGTATCCCTTCTCGTGTTCCCCTGCTGGAAAGCTTATGCTCCCTTTGGACAATAATTCCAAGGCCTGGCTCTGAGTGAGCTTGACCCTGTTTTTCTTGATCCAAGGCGAAAGGATCCTCAAGAGGGAGGATGTGGGCTTGAACTGCCTGCCCACTACCCTTATGGCCGGAAGCCCGACTGACACCACCTTCAGGGTCCTTGTCACATCCGAGGCCTCACCCGACTCCCGTGCGAGAAAGTAGAAGGTTGCGCCCCTTTGGAAGACCAGGAAGCCCTCGAGAGCCTCGGCTGGAACCATGAACCTCTCCCGGAGGTAATCCTCAATGGCTCTCCTCTGATCACCGTCTGCATATCTTGGCCAAGAAGAATCCCACAGATTGAAGCCTATGGGGGTAGATTCTCCAGGCATTGCATACCTCCTCCGAGAAGCTCAAGCCTTTCCAGGCTTCTATTCCTTGATCGTGGGGGATGTCCAGTTGGATCGGCACCACCCTGGCGGGCCTAGCCTTCAAAAGTGCATCTACCACTGCCTCGTTTTCCATTGGATCATAGGTGCATGTGGAGTAGACGAGAGTCCCTTCCTCTTCGAGGAGGTCGAAAGCCCTCAGGAGTATCCTCACCTGTAGCCCGTGGAGATCCTTGGGCCTGGGAGAGGTCCCCATCAGTTCCCCTGACGGCCCCATTCTACCGTTGCCCTCGCCAGAGCAAGGAGCGTCAACTAGGATTCGCTCGAAGCGCACCCTCAAGGGAAAATCCTGGCCGCTATATGCGGTTATTATGGTATTGGTTACCCCAAGCCTCCTCAGGTTTGCCACTAGGCCTGGGTGTCTTGCTGGGGAAGGTTCATTGGCAACTATTCTGCCCGTGTTTTTCATGAAAGCGGCCATTTGAGTGGTCTTCCCCCCAGGGGCTGCGCACATGTCCAGAACTACCTCCCCCGGTCTGGGCCCAAGGACTATGGCTGGTATCCCGGAGCTCAGGTTCTGACAATAAATGTAGCCGCAGAGATGGAAAATTGAGTTGCCGGGCTTGGCAAGGGAGGGTGCGATCCAGAAGTCCGGTCCCAAGGGGGTTGGGTGGAGCTCGATCCCCGAGGATCTCATGGCCTCCGCTAGCCTAAAGGGGTCACAGAGCAAAGTGTTGAACCTGATGGAGGTAGGGATCTCCCCCCTTATGGAATCCAAAAAGGCCTCATAGTCGGGTATGAGGTCCTTGTATTTCTTGAAGAACTCCGTTGCAAGGGTCTTCATATCTCAAGGAGGTAGGGATCAATCCCTTTGGGCAAGGGTCGAATCAGCCACCTTCCCCCTGGGCAAGGCAGCTCCAGTGTGGATCTCCCTCCAAAATAGGGGTTCTTGTCTAAAAGGAAGAAAGCACATCTTGATTTCCATTGTAACGATTCTGGCTTCAAGCAACCACCCTAGGGCCCTTCGGTTACCTGGCGGAACCATGGCTGCCAGGATCGAAGGGATCAAATCCATGGCCTCCTTTTGGGATAGTTCGATGGAGGCATAGTCGATATTCGCATCGGAGGGGAAGCACCCCAGAGGAAGAGAGGGCTGAAGGCTGGTAAGCCGAGTCGCGAGATCCTGGTGGCCCTTTGGATTGGGATAAATTTTGGCTGGTATATAGAACCAAATGGGACCTTTTCCATCCATTTGGCACGCCATCCCCTCGCTACCGAGGACTGTCCTCAGCTCCCCCACTTTTTCCAGAGATTGGCCTTTTCTCACCAATCCAACCCTCACCTTCCAAAATGGCATCCAGAGGCACCTTTCAATGGAGCCTTCATTTTCGTGAAGGGCCACCTCGTAGGGAATCTCTATCCAATTGCCCCTCTTTTCAGTCCAGAGTTTCAGGCAACCGGAGCAGAGGTGGGCTGTATCCTGGGGACGATGAGGTAGGTCCCACCCGCAATTGGGGCAACGGAATGGAACGAGCCTCAGGGCCTCCCATTCTCCAGGTTGCTCTCCAATGAGGAGCTCCCCAATCCAGCCCTCCTTCATTCCTCCCGGCCGGGAGACCCTTCCGTCCATGGCGTCTATCAGGAAGGCCTCAGCGCCATCCCTCGAGGAGATCTCCACATACCACATCGGCAAGAATACAAGGGAAAGCCTGACTCCCACTGCTCGATTCAAGACGAACTCCTTTTTTAGGCCTTTTGGTGGCTCGACCCTCTGGCAGACCTCTCCCAGGATCTCCAGGGCTCGCTCCTTTGTGACATCCACCTGGAGGAGAGACCTGCTAGCCTTGACCTCCAGGGGTTTTAGGGTCATGGTCTGGGTTCTCACACCGAGGGTCCTGGTCTCCAGGGGAAATTTCTCCTTTGCCAGGATCGTATGATCCACGACCCTGGCTACCAGCTCCTTCGACCATCGCCTCTGTGGGGGGAGAAAAGGGTCTTCCTCGTTTTGGTCCACGCACTCCGTGCCGAAGAACCAGCTGTAGCATCTCCCCTGAATTCTCCAGAAGGGAACGTGGAGGAGGAAGGCTTCCACTACCTTGTAATTCCTCCTCTTTTCCAAGGGCCAAGTTGTCTCAATGGATGCCCGAACCTCGGCCTGCGTCTTCAGCTTGGGCTCGAGAACGTATCTCAGGATTCCGTCTCTTCCTGCCACCAAGAGAGAGGAGCCGCAAAAGCCGCACCTGACCACATTGCATTCTTCAAGGAAGTCAAGGGGAGCAGAGCACTGGGGACACTGGATGGAGACTCTCGCCATGGAACTTCTTCCACTTCACCGGGCACTTCTCTCATGGGGGATGAGGAGGAAAAAATCGGTGGCCTTTCACCCTTCCAGTCTTTCTCCACACTGGTTACAGAATATGGCCTCTGGCATAGCTGGGGCATTGCACTTTTTGCAGACCCTGCTCACGCGTTCCACCTTGGCTCCGCACACCATGCAAAAGTTCGCCTCCGCTGGCAACTCCGCTCCGCAACGAAGGCAAGCATTGGCCTTCAATATCTGATTTCCGCATTGGGGACAGAAGCGCACGTCCTTGGGTATTTGTGCGAAACATTTCGGGCACTGGATGGTCTTCTGTTCTCCCTTTCCCTCTACCAGTCCCTTAAGAAGGAGGCCGGGAAGCATCAATCCCATGCCAGCCCCCACCCCAAGCCCCATTCCCGAGGCCGCGGCAGCTGCTCCCTCGGACGGACCCGCTGCACGAGAAGCCTCTTCCAACGCCTTTGCGGCCTTGAACTTGAGGAAGGCATCTAGGTTCCCAAGGGCCTGCATGGAGCTCTTCTCGTCCAGGATCTTCTGAACCTCATCGGGAGGGGTGATGCTGTTTATGAAGAGATCGAGGAGGTCCAATCCGTACTTCTCGAAGTCCTGCCTCACCCTTGTTTTGAGAAGGACCCCGAGCTCATCGTAGTGCTCTGGAAGGTCGAAAACTGACGAGAGTCTCTCCCCAAGGAGGTCGTTGAACCTCGACACTATGGCATCCCTCAAGTATTCGGAGATCCCCTCGGTTGTGTAAACCCCCTGTGTCCCCACCAAGGTGTTCACGAAAAGAAGGGGCTGGACGATCCTGAAGGTATAGCGTCCAAAGGCCCTCAACCTGATTACGCCTAGCTCCTTGTCCTTGAAGGCCACAGGATCCCTGGTCCCCCACCTCAAATGGGTGAATACCTTGAGGTTCACGAAGATTATCTCGACCCTGAAAGGGCTCTTGAAACCGAAGGGGAGGCTCAACACTTTTGTGAGAACAGGCAGATTGAGGGTCGATAGGGTATGCCTCCCAGGCCCTATGACGTCGTAGCCTTTCCCGTCTCTGAAAAAAACAGCTGCCTGATTCTCCCTCACTATCAACTGGGCGCCAAACTTTATCTCTCCAGATCCCCTCTCAGGGATCCTGTGGACCATCTCCATCCCACTTTCGTCGAACCATTCTATGACTTCGAGGAACTCGGCCATGGGTACCTCCATTTCACGGCACGCTTCGCGATATGAAATCCTTTCTCTTGGCAAAAAGCTCCTGGATCTTCCTGCACTCTCCCTCCACCTCCCTGAGATGTCCGTGAAGATCCTCCAAGGGAGTGGCGCTACCCACCAGGCCCTGGGCCCTCTGCTCCAAGGACTCGATGTCCTCCAATAGATAAAGGTCGAATTGGCACAGTTTTTCGAGTTCCTCATCCCGCAACTTGACCAAATCGAATATGCCCCCGTACCCGTAACTAGCAAAACGAATTGTATCGGCAAGCTGCTGCAACATGGAGCAAATCCTATCTATCTCGGTGAGGGAGGAGATGTCCTCTGAGGACGAGACCTTTCTCTCTAGTTCTCTGAGACGGGTGAGGGCCCTATACAAACTCGAACTGAGCTTTTCTCTGACGAGTTTGTCTGTCTCCCTTCTTCTCTCCCTCTCGCGATAGGTGCCCAACCCTGGAAGCCTAGCCATCCAAGCTTCTATCCTGTCCGAAAGGTCAGCTCTCCTGTCGTCCATTTCTCTTCTCCTATGGGATCGAGGATTAAACCCTATCATACAGGATCTCCCGATACAAGGGCGAGCCTCGCACAACCGCTTCCCCCCAGTCTGGCCCCTTGGTCCAACGGGCGAGCCCCTCACGCCTGGAAGGAAGGGTTCGTCCTGAGGGATTCCTCTCTCTCCTCTCCCTAGGGCTTGGACCGGATGTCCTAGAGGCCCACTTTCGACCTCTCGATAGCAGCAGGGCATGGCCTTTCTGGAAGCTGATCGCCCAGTTCGTGGTATTGAAAGGCAAACCTAGAGGGTATAAGCTTGGCCAGGATCTCTGAAGGGCCCAAAGGAGGAGAGGCAGAAAATGGAAGAGCAACTTAGCGAAGCCAGGATATTGGAACTCAAGGGGGTGCTCAAGCGTCTCACGGCAGGGGCCTCCTACAGGAGAATGTTGGCAGCCCACGAGCAGGGGCGTCCCATCTGTGTTGCGAGCGCAGCCATTCCCGTTGAGGTGCTCTATGCCATGGATGTTTACCCGGTCTTCCCGGAGAGCCTTGCGGCAATAGCTGCGGGGATAGGGAAGGCGGAGGAGTTCTTCGAGGAGGCGAAAAGAAGGGGGTTTTCACCTTCCATCTGCTCGTACACGAGGTGCGGCCTGGGAATATCCTGGTGCCAGAAATCGGCCTTTGGGCCCATACCTGAGCCGGATATTTTCATAACAGACGTCAGTGTATGTTGCCTCCACGTCACATGGTGGGCATACCTCGAAGACCACTTCCAAAAGCCCACATATTACATGGATATGCCAGCAACAGACGACCCATGGGATCCTGATTACGTCGCCTATTACGAGGCCCAGATAAAGGGAATGGTCGAGTTTGTAGAGGAAAATACTTCCGCAAAGCTCGAGCTGGACAGGCTCAAACAGGCAGTACATTATTCTGACCAGGCTGGCCTTTATTGGAAGAGGATCCTCGAGCTCCGAAAGAAAAGACCCTCTCCCGTGAGCTTCAGGAGCCTGGCAGGAGAGATTCTTCCCTTGGTCACAGCCTTGGGGGACAAGGATTGCGCCGACTTTTACCAGGCCTTGTACGAGATTTACAGGGATCAAGCCCGACAGGGCTCCTGCCCTGCCAAAGGAGGGGAGAAGTATAGGCTCATATGGAACGGAATTCCCATCTGGCACCATCTCCAGGTGATCACGTACTTCGAGGAGAAAGGGGCTAATTTCGTCTGGGAGCCATACACTGCTCTGAGCTGGGGTAATAAGACACCATCTGGCCGACTGGATCCAGAGGAGCCCTTTAGATCCCTCGCCATCAAATACACGAATGTCCTCACCAATATGCCCTTGGAGAAGCGCTTCCGCTATTTCGATGAGGCGATAAAGGAGTACAAGGTCGACGGTCTGGTAATGTTTTCCAATAGGAGTTGCAGACCCCAGTCCATAGGGCAGGATGAGGTGGTGGAGCTAGTGAGAGAAGCTCACGATTTGCCTGTTTTGATATTCGAGGGAGATCAGGCGGATCCGGAAGGATTCAACATGGCAGAGGCCAAAAATCGCATAGACGGGTTCATAGAGATTCTGGAGGCGAGAAGAAGATAAGAAACCGTTCGAGAAAGCGGAGAGGGAGAGCAGGAAGATGGTCATCCAGGAGTTCCGAAACGCCTTTGAGAGAAGACACGATCTTTGCATGTCCATGAAGAGGGAGGGGAAGGGGATCATTGGCTGCTTTTACGGGGCTGTGCCAAAGGAGGTTATACATGCAGCCGGCCTAATCCCAGTCCAACTTTTGGAAGACAGAACCGAGAGGTTCGAGGAACACTCGGGGCTCCTTCCATTCCT
>JAPWUY010000408.1 GCA_028275295.1 Thermodesulfobacteriota bacterium
GAGGTCTGGGCCCGGAGGATCTTGGGCTGAGCCACCAAACCAGACCACGTCTCCATCTGGCAAGACCACCTCGGCTCCCAGAACATGGTTGCTCGTCACCCCGTATTTGAGGCAGTGGGGACCGCCGGAATTCTCTCCGACATTTCCCCCTAAAGTGGAGACCTTCTGGCTCGCAGGGTCAGGGGCGTAATAGTATCCCAGGGGAGCCAGGGCGTTCTGGAGGGCTAAATTGTACACCCCTGGCTCCACAAGTGCCGTCTGGTTTTCCAGATCGATGTCCAGGATCCTTCGCATGCGGCAGAGGTCTATGATGATGCCCCCTCTCGTTGGGGCGGTCCCCCCGCTCAAATTGGTGCCTGCTCCTCTCGCCACAAATGGGATTCCCTCTCTATTGGCCAGCTTCACTATCTGGGAGACCTGTTCCGTTGTGGATGCAAAGGCGACCACATCAGGTCTTCCCCGGAAGAGGGAGGCATCGTACTCGTAAACTGCCAAGGATGCCCGGTCGTGGAGGACATTTCCCTTTCCCACTATGGCCTGTAGTTCCCTCACTAGTCTTGCCCTCTCCATCTCATTACCTCCTTGTCCGAGCCCTTGGCATGGGAGCTGGCCCTCAGCTTCCTTTTCGCTTGGCGTCCTTCGCCTTTATCTCCTCCATGATGGTGAGGATGGTCTTGGCATTCTCGTAAACCGGAGTATCAACCATCTTCCCCTTGTAAGAGATGGCGGCGAGCCCCTTGGCCAAGCCCTCTTTCTCGAAGGCCTCCACAACGCCCTGCGCCCACTCCACATCCTCGGGCTGTGGACTGTAGAGCCTATTGGCTGGCTCGATCTGGCTGGGATGAATCAGCATTCGGCCCTCGTAGCCCAGGGAACGTCCATAAATGGTGTCCTTCTCGAACGCCTCCATGTCCTGGAATGCCACAAAGGGGTAATCTATGGCTATACACCCCGCTGCCCTGGCGGCTACAGCTGTATGGGCCCTGGCATATTTCAGCTCCTCAGCCTCTGTTGTGAGCTTGACCCTCATATCTCTAGTATAATCCACTGCTCCGAATATCAAGGAGTTGACCCTCGGACTCTCTATGGCCGAGGCATAGGCGTTTATCACTCCCTTGGCCGTCTCTATCAGGAGCTGGATCTTTATGGATCCAACGGGAAGTCCCCTTCTCCTCTCTAGCTCCTCGAGTTTCCAATCGAGCCTTCTCACGTGGTCTGGACCTCCGCACTTGGCCAAACAAACGCCGTTGAGCCCCTCGTGGACGACTGCCTCCAGATCGTCATTGGTGAGGAGGGTCTCCCAATTGTTGATGCGAACGTACACCTCTGCCCCGCCTTGTGCGGCATACTTGAGGTTCTCCCTCACGATCTCCCTTGCCTTGGGCTTTTCAGCGGGCGGGACGGAGTCCTCGAGATCCAGCGTTATTATGTCCGCTGGAAAAGTTGGGGCCTTGGAGACCATCTTCTCGCTGTTGCCAGGAATGTACAGGATCGATCTCATCACTGCCATGGTCCTACCTCCAAGATTTTTTTGAAACCTCACATGCCCAGAAGTCTCTTGACCGTTGGAGCTATGTCATCGGGCTTGTCCACTACATGGGCCCCCGACTCCTTCAAGATCTGGATCTTGTCCTTGGCAGATCCCCTTCCCCTCTCTATGATGCTGCTCGCGTGAGAGAAGCGCATTCCTGGTGGAGCCCAGGCGCCGGCCACGAAGATGACCAGTGGCTTGGTAAACTTTCCTTCCCTAAGGCACTGGGCAGCCTCTTCCTCATGGGACCCGCCTATCTCGCCAAAGACCGCCACAGCCTTGGTCTCAGGGTCCTTCTCGAACTCCAGGAGGAGATCCCCCATGGAGATCCCAGTCACGGGCTCTGTGCCCACGTGAACCACGGTGCTCATCCCCAGGCCGGCCTGCTTGAGGGCCCAAGGAACTGTTCCCGACTGCCCTCCACTCCTGGATATCACTCCCACGGGACCTGGAACGAAGACGGTCCTTGCCCAGGTGGGGTTGGCTCCCAGCCAGCCCAATACAGCCTTTCCGGGGTTCAGGATCCCTATACTCCCTGGACCCAGGATCTTGGCTCCGGCATTTTTGGCCACGTGAATCATCTCGAGAATGTCGTGGAGGGGAACCCTTTCCACAGGGCACACTATGAACTTGATCCCTGCCTCTATGGCTCCTATGACAGCGTCCCTCAGAGCTGGCCCGGGCACGAATGTCACAGCCGCGTCTATGGGGCCATGATTCTCCACTGCTTCCTCAACGGAATCGTAAACTGGGATACCGTCCACCTGGGTTCCACCCCTTCCTGGGGTCGAGCCGGCGACCACCTTTGTCCCATAGGCCTTCATGTAGCCTGCCCTTGCAGATCCTTCCCTTCCAGTGATTCCGAGGACTATTACGGTAGTGTTCTCGTCAACTAGTATTCCCATGGCCTCACCCTCTTTCAGTAAGCTGTGCCGTGTTTGCGACGATATTCTTCCAACCCTGGGATGGGGATATCTATGCGAATGGCGCCATTGCCCCTCTGGGAGCAAGCGAATTCGCATGCCAGGCACTCTGTCCCGAGACGCTTGAGCTCTTCGCCAGAGAGGGTAACCCCTGGCTTGCCATCGACCAGCTGCAAAATCCCCCTGTCGAATTTCTTGCAGGCTTCGACACAGGCATGGGTCTGGCAACCCTCACACCTCTCTTGGTCTATAATGACCTTTATGGTCCTTTCCTCGAATTCCATGGGCTTCAACCTCCTTGGCCAGATCTCTGTTTCTTGTACTGTTCCACCAAGGCCCGCATTCTCTGAGCTATGAACGCGGTATCGTACACGTGCTCCCTACCATAGATCTCTATGGGGTTTGGGAGATCCTTGAGGCCTTGTCTGAGGATCTCCAAGGCCTCTTCCTCCCTGTTCCCGCACAGAAGAATCACGGCTGGGAAGCCTGGCCT
>JAPWUY010000409.1 GCA_028275295.1 Thermodesulfobacteriota bacterium
GAAAACCTCCCCCTATGTACAGGCCATCCACTGGGGGAAGAGCCCTGTCCTCTATGGCGTTTATCCAGACCGGCTCCAATCCCTCTTCCTTCAAGGAGTCGAGGTTTTCCGGATAGTAGAAATGGAATGCCCTATCCCTGAAGACCCCTATCCTCCCCATCACTCCTCGGGAATGCTTATTTTTCCTGTAGAGATGGACATCCGGGATTTCCCCAGCCGAGGCGGCAATCCCCAGAAGACCATCCAGATCCACATGGGCTCTGACCGTCTCCCCTATCCTCTGGGCCAATTCCTCACCTCGCCCCCTCTCTGCGGGCGGGACGAGTCCCAGGTGCCTTTCGGGGAAATTGAGACCGTGCATCCTGGGCACAGCCCCAATCACCCTCACCCCCGAGTAACCCTCTATAGCCTTCCTCACGACCCTCTCGTGCCTGGAGCCAGCTACCTGGTTGAGGATTACCCCTTTTATCATCACCTCGGGATCCAGGCTCCTCAGTCCCAGGACCATGGCCGCAGCTGTCCTCGTAGTCTTGGTCGCATCCACCACTACCACAACGGGCAACCTCAGAATCTTCGCAAGCTCCGCTGTGGAATAGGTACCATGCTCGTCCACTCCATCGAACAGGCCCCTATTGCCCTCGACCAGAGCTAGCTCCTTCCCCTGGCACCTCCTGCAATAACTTGCCAACATCTGATCCACGGACATCAGATATGGGTCCAGATTATAGCAGTCCCTCCCGGAAGCCATGGCGAGCCAAGCCGCATCTATGTAATCGGGCCCCTTCTTGAAGGGGACGACCGATTTCCCCATTTCCTTCAAGGCCACAAGCAACCCCATTGTCACGAGGGTCTTGCCAGAGCCCCCTCTCAGGCCCGCCACTACTATGCCAGGGACAGCCCTTCCCAATTTCCGAGCCCCTTCTCCCTCTGGATACAACTCAAGCCCCGGAGCCATGGCTCCCAATCGCACCTGCGGGAGGGCCAGGATAAGGCTCCCGGCCCTTTCCCACATCATTCCTCTTTCTTAGCTCCAGGAAGCATCAGGTAGGTGGTGCTTCCACTCGACCAGTACTCGAGGCTCTTCTCGTCGATCATCTCCTTCACGGCCTTCTTTATCTCCGATTTGGGGATGTCCGAGAGGGCCTTCTCCACATCTTTTATGTAGAACCTGGTCTTTTTTTGGCTCTTGAACCAATCCAGGATCCTCTGCTTTATCTCCTCGCTGGCCATGGCTAACCCCACTTGAATTGGGTTGTGTTGCGGAACGTCGTCACAGAGAGCTTGTAGTCGTCTATGTGGAGAGGGGTGAATTCTATTCCTGTGAGGTTGAAGAACCTCTCCCACCCCACTCTCTCTATCCACTCGCCTATTCTCTCGTACTTTCTGGCGTGCTTGGCATAGACCTCCACTATCTTCTTTATGGCGGAGGTCACCTCAGGCCACCTGGGCGGATTGTTGGGAATGTACGGGATAGCCAGCCTCGAGAACATGGGGGCATGGCGGGCATTGGAGACCTTCCCCCCCACCCAGATGGAGATGCCATCTCCTTCCCCATCAGCCAGGGGCATTGCGGGACACATGGTGTAGCAGTTCCCGCAGTACATGCACCTTTCGGGATTCACTATGACGCTTTTCTTCTCCTTGTCAGGATGAGGTCTTATGGCGCCAGTGGGACAAGCCGCTATGGTTGTGGGAATCTCGCACACATTCCTCAGATTGTCATGGTCTATCTTGGGCAGTTTTGTGTGCACTCCCAGTATGGCTATGTCCGAGCAGTGGACCGCTCCGCACATGTTCAGGCAGCAGGCCAGGGCTATTCTCACCTGAGCCGGGAGCTTGTGGGAGCCAAAGTACTCGAAGAGCTCGTCCATCACGCTCTTGACCACCCCAGATGCGTCAGTCGCTGGGGTGTGGCAGTGGACCCATCCCTGGGTGTGAACTATGCTCGTCACCGAATGGCCCGTCCCCCCAATGGGCCATCCCCTAGCTGCAAGCTCTTTCTTCAACGGAGCTATCTTCTTCTTGTCCGTGAGGAGAAATTCCACATTGTGGCGGCTCGTGAAGCGGAGATAGCCGTCACAGTACTTGTCCGCTATCTCGCAGACCTCCCTTATGAAATCAACTGTCACAAGCCTCCCTGAGCCCATCCTCACGGTATACAGCTCATCTCCCCTCTCGGATACGTGGACCAGGACTCCTGGCTCCAGGATCCTGTGATACTTCCACTTGCCATAGTTTTTCTTGATGATCGGCGGCAGAAAATTCCTGAAATCCGGAGGCCCTATGTCTGTCTTTCCCATTCTCTCTCCCTCCTCAATATGTTCTCAACACCAACTTCACCTCAACAAGCCTCGCCATCAGAAGAAGATGTAAGGATTGTACCTCGGGGTCTTGACCATCTGAGGCACTGCTGGCAGCCCCATGGCCTCGAGGAACTTCCTCATGCTCAATCTCTCGATGAGCTCCCCTAGCCTCTCCCTCATCTTTCCGTTCTCATCCCACCACTCCCAGATCTTCTCGGCCAGATCCTTGAACTCCTGGTAAGGGGATTCGAACTTCATGAAGGGAATGAGCACCCAGCTCATGAGCGCCCCTTCGAGAATCGGTGCCTTTCCGCCCACTAGGATCGTGACCCCTGTGTCCTTCCCAGGCCTGAGGGCCTCTGGCATGACATTTATGCAGTGCATGCAGCGGGTGCAGTCCTCGTTGTAGATAGTGAGCTTCTTCCCATTCCACTCCATGCACTTGGTGGGGCAGAGGTCAATGACATCCTTCTGGATATCTAACTTGTCCCTTTTTGCTCCAGCCCCTCCATTTGGCGGTATCTCTCCGTTGACATATGCCTGCACAGCCTTCTGATCTATCCTTATCTTGTCCCTCCATGTCCCTATGACAGCGAGATCAGCCCTGGCAATGGATGCAACGCAGTCATTGGGACATCCAGAG
>JAPWUY010000410.1 GCA_028275295.1 Thermodesulfobacteriota bacterium
GAGGCTCTTGGACTATGTGCCTGGAAGGAGCTTGGATGAGCCGATTCCCCTCGCCACCTTCAGAGAGGAGGAACTGGAGCCCAGATGACGGCAGATGGAGACATGGAGATGGAGGAGGGGGCCATGAGCCGAGAGGAAGAGAAGATTGTCGAGGAGGAAACCCTGGATCCTCTCTTTGCCCAGGAAGTGGCCAGGGAGCCTGGGGGTGAGGGAATAAGGGCCTGTTTCGCATGTGGGACATGCACTGCGGGCTGTCCCGTGAGAAGGTTCAACGAGAAGTTCAATCCCAGAAGGGTGATAAGGATGGTCCTTTTGGGCATGAGAGACGAGGTCCTGAGGGATCCTTTCGTCTGGATGTGCGCTACCTGCTTCACCTGCCAGGAGAGATGCCCCCAGGGGGTGCGCATATCTGACTTGATGAGGGCGCTCAAGAACATGGCCTTGAGAAGGGGCAACTTGCCCGAGGGTATCGTTGTACAGAGCAAGCTCCTGTCCGAGAAAGGGACCCTGTATCCCCTGGATGAGTTCGACAACAAGAAGAGGCAGAAGGCGGGTCTTCCTCCACTGGAGCAAGGAGAGAAATCCCTGGCGCCTCTCATGGAGGAGCTCCTCGAGGCCTTGGGTCCCAAGGACGGGAAAGACTGATCCAGTGCCAATGGAAAGCTCCATCGGGGCCCTTTCCCGTGGAGAGTAGGTCGAGGTGACGAGATGAACAAGCGTTACGCCCTATTTCTCGGGTGCACCATACCGGCCAGGGCGAGAAGCTACGAGATGTCCGTGAGGGCCCTGGCCTCCAGGCTGGGTATCGAGCTTGTGGATCTGGATGATTTCACCTGCTGTGGCTTCCCAATGGCAGCAGCCCATTACTGGGTATCCCAGGCCTTAGCTGCGAGAAATTTGACCATTGCCGAAAAAAGGGGACTTGACATCTGCACCCTTTGCAGCTCCTGCACTTCTTCCCTCACAGAGGCATCCCACTTTTTGGAGGAGAGGCCCCATGAGAAGAGGGAGATAAATCAGAGGCTGGCTAAAGTGGGCATGGAATACAGGGGGCCTGTCAAAGTGAAGCACTTCGTGAGGATCCTCTGGGAGGAGATAGGGGTGGAGGGGCTTCGAGAGAATGTTGTGAGGCCCCTCAAAGGCCTCAGGCTTGCCGCCCATTATGGCTGCCATTTTCTGAAGCCCTCAGAGGTCTACGGCGGGTTCGATTCCGTTGAGGATCCCAAGGTAATAGATGAGCTCATCCGAGTGGCCGGGGCTGATCCAGTGGATTACTCCCTCAAAAAGCAGTGCTGCGGGGGATCTGTCCTAGTTGCCGACGAGAGGACCGCTCTCGCCATAGCAGCGGACAAACTTTCGGAGCTCAAGGCCCTGGATGTGGACGCTGTGGTTGTGGTCTGTCCTTTCTGCGGTGTGATGTTCGACTCCCAGCAGAAGAAGATGGAGAAGACCTTCGAGCAGACCTACGAGATCCCAGTCCTCTATCTCACGCAGGTGCTCGGCCTCGCAATGGGTATGGGAGAAAAGGAGCTCGGTTTCTCAATGCACGCTGTCAAGGTGAAGGCCTTGCTCGAGAGATTGGGGGAGGGAGGAGAAGCCAAGGGTTGAGGGTGATTCTCTCGAGTCTGGAGGAAGGGGCCGAAGCAGTAAGGGGATTGGCCGTCATAGTGGATGTTTTCAGGGCCTTCACCTGTGCTGCCCTCATGTTGGATATGGGAGTGGAGGAGATCATCCTCGTGGAAAGCCCCGAAGAGGCATTCCAACTGAAAAACAAGGACCCAGAGCTCCTCCTTGTGGGAGAGGTTCAAGGTCAGCCCATAGAGGGATTCGATCTTCCCAACTCTCCTTACGAGATCCTGAAAAAGGGCCCCGAGACTCTGAGAGGCAGAAAGGTCGTTCACAGAAGCTCCTCAGGAGTTCAAGGGGCCCTCCTGGCCGTAGAGAGGGCGGAATCGGTCCTCCTCGCAAGTTTCCTCAATGCAGCGGCCACTGCCAGATTCATAGCCTGTGGGAATTACCCCCTCGTGCACATAGTGGCCATGGGGCACCAGATGAAGAGCCCTACCCCTGAAGACGAGTGGTGTGCCAGGTACTTGGCAAGTCTTCTCGAGCCTTCAGGGGAGAGGAATCGTTACGACCATTGGAGGGCCATGAGGGAGATCCTGGCGAGTTACGAGGCCCAGAAATTTCTCAGATCCGAGAGGAGTTACTACCCCCCGGAGGATGCTCTCATATCGCTGCAGAGAGATGTGGTGGATGTGGTCATGGTGGCGAGAAAAGAGGGGGGTCTAGCCCTGGTGAGAGCTGAGAGATGTGGATCGTCGTGACTCAAGAGAAGGCGAGAAATTGCCGATAAGTACCTTGACAAGAGATGAAAGGGGGCTATTCTAAATCGAATAAAGCCAGAGATCTCTGGCTTCAGGAATCTGAGGAGGAACCATGATTCAAGTCACCCAGAGGGCACAGGAACAATTCGAGGAATTCTTCAGGCAGAGGACGGAGCTACCCCACACCATTAGGGTGTTTCTCCAAGAAGGTGGTTGAGGCGGGCCATCTTTGAGATTGGCTCTGGATGAGCCAAAGGCGACGGATGATTCCTTCAAGCAGGGAGATATCTCCTTCATCATAGACAAGGACCTCTCCAAGAAGACAGGGGACATAACCATCGATTTCGTGGATGCGGGCTATCAGTCGGGCTTCACCATAAGCTCCGCAAACCCCATTGGAATGGGCGGGGGTTGCTCACCGGGAGGAAGCTGCTCCTGCTGAAAAATATCTTTGGGCGAGGCGGCCTCATGGCAGCTAGGGGCCGCCCGAGCCCCTCTCCGCGTACATCGGTGCTGAGGTCGAAGGGGTAATTTCCGAGGGGCCTAACTTCCCCCTCGGCCAACTGAGAGGCGTGTCCTGCGGGAGGATGGTCTCTGGGAGCCGGACTC
>JAPWUY010000411.1 GCA_028275295.1 Thermodesulfobacteriota bacterium
TTGAGGCGGGAACTGGAGCCATTGCCCATCGGGAACCCCGAGGTCTTGGAATGGATAAGAGAGTATGTGAACGAGTCCCTCAAGGAGATGGGGGTCTCGCTCGCGTGATTCGTCCTTCGGAAGATTTGGATAGTATGGCATATATCGGAGGTGGCATACCAGGATGAGCGCTGTGGGCCAGGAAAGGATGATAGAGGTCGTAGACAGGATTCCCGAAGAGGAGCTCGCCAAGCTCGATCCCATAATAGCCAAGTATG
This sequence comes from Thermodesulfobacteriota bacterium, assembly GCA_028275295.1. Classification (GTDB taxonomy): domain Bacteria; phylum Desulfobacterota; class Desulfocorpusculales; order Desulfocorpusculum; family Desulfocorpusculum; genus JAPWUY01. The sequence continues at coordinate 258 of JAPWUY010000411.1, forward strand.
CCCATAGGCCAGGGTATCTGATACCGGCCCTGAAAGAGGCACAGGAGATCTTCGGCTACCTTCCCCAGGAGGTTCAGACCCGAATAGCCCATGGTCTCAATGTGTCTCCCAGCTACGTGTATGGGGTGGTGTCTTTCTACGCCTTCTTCACCATGGTCCCCAGGGGAAGACATACCATAAGAATCTGCCTCGGCACCGCATGCTACGTGAAGGGGGCCCCCGAGATCCTGGCCAAGATAGAGCAAGAGCTCTGCATAGGGGTTGGGGGCACTACCCCTGACAGAAGGTTCACCTTGGTGGAGGTGAGGTGTCTCGGGGCATGCGGTTTGGCTCCGGTGATGATGGTTGGGGAGGACACCCACGGAAACTTGGAGCCTGGAACCGTCATGGACATCTTGGACCAGTACAAGTGAGAGGGTCCAGTAAGGGGGTGGAAAGGTGCCCAAGCTAACCATAGAGGACCTGAGGAAGATCAAGGAGAGGGAATTGGCCAGGATGAGTCTCAGGGCAGGGGAGCATCGGGCCAAGATAGTGGTCCACATGGGCACGTGTGGAATAGCGGCTGGGGCGAGGAAGGTCTTGGAGGCATTTTTGGAGGCAGTGACCCAGGCCGGAGTCACTGATGTGGTGGTGACCCAATCGGGCTGTGCAGGCCTTTGCAACAGGGAGCCCATGGCTACCGTTGAAATCTTGGACAAGGCCCCTGTCAAATATGTGGACTTGAACCCCGAAAAGGCCAAGAGGATCTTCGAGGAGCACATCCAGGGAGGGAAGATAGTGGAGGAGTTCGCCCTGGGAAGAGGTAGCGAGACCACAGCGGGCTGAGGAGACGGGGGGAGGGAATCCCTTTTGGATCTGACCACTGGAACATAGAGCCCGTTCTGGGAGGAGGAGCGTAGCCTTGAAGACTTACAGGATGCATCTCATGCTTTGTGGGGGAACGGGTTGCATAGCAAGTGGTTCTCCCAAGGTGAAGCAGGCCCTGGAAGAGGAACTTGCCAAGAGAGGGCTTGCGGACGAGGTTCAGGTAGTGCTCACTGGCTGCAACGGTTTCTGCGCCATGGGGCCTATAATGACCGTTTATCCCGATGGAATCTTCTACAACAAGCTGAAGCCAGAACACGCCCCCAGAATAGTCGAAGAGCACGTGCTCAAGGGAAGGCCTGTAAAGGAGCTCCTCTTTGAAGAGCCAATGGAGAAGGAGAAGATCCCTCTTCTCAACGAGATCGGATTCTTCAACAAGCAGAGGCTCATAGCCCTTCGAAACAGAGGCCTCATAGATGCGGAAAAGATCGAGGAGTACATAGCCAGAGACGGCTATCAAGCCCTGGTCAAGGTGCTCACCTCCATGACGCCCGAAGAGGTCATAGAGGAGGTCAAGAAATCGGGCCTCAGGGGAAGAGGAGGGGCAGGGTTCCCAACTGGTCTCAAGTGGGAGGAGTGCAGGAAATACGACAGATTCCCCAAGTACACCATCTGCAACGGTGACGAGGGGGACCCTGGGGCCTTCATGGACAGATCCATAATGGAAGGTGATCCCCACTCGGTTCTGGAGGGGATGGCAATATCGGCCTATGCCATCGGTGCGGAGAAAGGCTACATATACGTGAGGGCCGAGTACCCTCTGGCCATAAAGAGGCTTCAGATAGCCATTGATCAGGCGAGGGAATACGGGCTTCTGGGAGAGAACATACTGGATACAGGGTTCAATTTCGACATAGAGATATACCCAGGGGCTGGTGCCTTCGTCTGTGGGGAGTCCACGGCCCTCATGTTCTCCTTGGAGGGGAAAAGGGGTATGCCCAGGATCAAGCCTCCGAGATCGGCGGAGGCCGGCCTCTGGGGTCAGCCCACCAATCTCAACAACGTGGAGACCTTCGCCAACGTGCCCCCCATCATCCTCAATGGAGGGGAATGGTTTGCGAGCATAGGAACGGAGGGAAGCAAGGGTACAAAGGTCTTCGCCCTCACAGGAGCGGTCAATAACGTGGGACTTGTGGAAGTGCCCATGGGCACAACCCTGAGGACCCTCATCTTCGACATAGGTGGCGGGATACCCAAGAAGCGGCAATTCAAGGCAGCCCAGTTGGGAGGCCCTTCGGGTGGGTGTGTCCCTGCAAGCCTTCTCGATGTGGAGATAGATTTCGACTCCCTCACGGAGATAGGGGCCATGATGGGCTCAGGGGGAGTCGTGGTGATGGACGATAGAACCTGCATGGTGGACACAGCCCGATTCTTCACAGCCTTTTCCGTGGATGAGTCCTGTGGAAAGTGCATCCCCTGCAGGGAAGGCCTGAAGGTCATGTACGACATGATGACAGACATAGTTGAGGGTAGGGGAAAAGAGGGGGATGTGGAGGAACTGGAAAAGCTGGGAAAACTCATAAAGGCGACATCCCACTGTGGCCTCGGGCAGAGTGCCCCAAACCCCATTCTCTCGACCATAAGGCACTTCAGAGATGAGTACGATGCCCATGTGAGGGAAAAGAGGTGTCCGGCCAAGGTCTGTGTGGAACTCCTTCTTTTCCAAGTGAACCCTGAGAAATGCAAGATGTGCGGGATCTGTTTCAGGAATTGCCCTGTTCAGGCAATAGAGTGGGAGAAGAAGCAGGTAGCCAGGATCAACAAGGAAAAGTGCACCAGGTGCAAGACCTGTATAGCCA
>JAPWUY010000412.1 GCA_028275295.1 Thermodesulfobacteriota bacterium
GATCCCCCTATGGTCACCGGGGAGTTCCTTTCCAACGCCTTGAGGATGTCCCAGAGGATCTTTTCCATCTCTCAGTGCGCCTTTTCCCAGAAAAGGTGTCCCAGACCCATGGGTTCTTTCCCGAATCTTTCCAGGAAGTGGCCTTCGGCCGAGGAAAATCGCCCCTTTGCCTTTCTCCTCTATGTCTCCCCGTTCCCCAAAAGATCCCCAGAGGAGCTCCGAGGACCTTTGGATCCCTCAAAGATTTTATCACGCCACGAAGGACCATTCCGAGGGGTGGAGCGGTGGTCGAGAAGCGAGCCTTCGAGCTTTTCGCAAAAGCATTGTTTCGAGCTGGGACCACTTCCTCCTGGATGGTAGGGAGTGAGTTGACAAGGAAGCCCGAAAGATCTTACTGTGTGGTGGCTCGTCGAAGTGAGAGACCGGGGAGGGAGAGAATGGGGTCGCTCCTTTATCTTTCTCGAGGGGACGTGGAGAAAGTGGCACTGCCCATGGAGGAGATCATAAGGGCCCTCGAGGCCGCGTTCCTCGACAAGGCGAGAGGTCTTGCAGAGGCCCCTCCTAAACCAGGTGTCCATCCCAGGCGGGAATGTTTCCTCCACGCGATGCCCGCAAGTCTGCCCCAGAGGGGAGCAGTTGGGATAAAGTGGGTTGCGGGTTATCCCACGAATCCCAAGCGAGGGCTCCCGTACATATCGGGTCTTGTCATTCTCAACGATCCAGAAACGGGGCTTCCCATCTCGGTCATGGACTGTACTTGGATCACTGCCAAGAGAACAGCTGCAGCTTCAGCCCTGGCCGCCAAGTTCCTGGCGAGAAGAAATGCCAGGGTGTTGGGCATATGCGGCTGCGGCGTTCAGGGAAAGACCCATCTCGAGGCTTTGAAGGTGGTCTTGCCCTCCCTGGAAGAAGTGCTTCTGTATGACGTCTCCCCTGAAGCCGCTCGCCTGTTTGTGGAGGAGATGGCACCCAGATACCCGGAGCTCAAGTTCCAGAAAGTCTCATCGGCTTATGAGGCAGTGTGTGAGAGCGACATCATCGTCACAGCTGCCCTCATTCTGCGGGAGGCTGAGCCCGTCATAAGGAAGGGATGGGTGAGGCCTGGGGCCTTTGCCTCGGCTGTGGACTTCGACTGTTACTGGACGAGAGAGGCCCTAGAGGAGATGGACCTCATCATCACAGATGATGAGGAGCAGCTCTCCTATTATAGGAGCTCTGGCTATTTCCCCAGGCTTCCGAGAGTGGATGGGGAGCTCGGAGAGATAATCTCGGGGGCGATCCCGGGAAGAGAGGACGAGAAACAGAGGACCATGGCCGTTTTCCTGGGGCTCGCCATAGAAGATATGGTGACGGCACTTGCCATTCTGGAAAGGGCGAGGAGGATGGGACTAGGCACTGAACTTCCCCTCTGAGGGGTTAGAGATTGACTTGAGGAGGTCCTCTGGTATACAAAGGGCAAGAAATGGGTTTGGAAGGGGCAGGGTTCCAAGGGCCATGAAAGATACCCCCCATTACCGAATTGTGGAGAAGATAGGTGAAGGAGGGATGGGGGTCGTATATAAGGCCTTGGATACCAGACTCAACAGAGAAGTTGCCATAAAGGTCCTGAGGATAGATCCCGCAAAAAAGCTCTCCGCAGCTAAGGTCAAGGAGATAAGGGCCAGATTTTACAAAGAGGCCCAGGCCGCAGCCAGGCTCAATCATCCGAACATAGTGAGCATATTCCAAGTATCCCACAGCGGTGGCCAGCCTTACATAGTAATGGAATACCTCAAGGGGAAGAGCCTCCTCGAGAAGATGGAGGAGACTCGATCCCAAGAAGAGGTTGTGAAGCTTGCCATGCAGATCTGCGATGCCCTGGAATATGCCCATTCCCAGGGAGTGATTCATAGGGACATAAAACCCGACAACATCGTCATCACCGAGGATGGAAGGGTAAAGATAACGGACTTCGGGATAGCCAGGATAGAGGACGCGGAGATAGCCCTGACAAGGGCGGGTGTGCTGTTGGGCTCACCAGCCTATTGCGCGCCCGAGCAGCTCAGGGATTTCAGTAATGTGGATGGTAGGGCCGATCTATTCTCCTTGGGCGTGATCCTCTACCAATGGCTCACGGGAAGGCTTCCCTTCGAGGGAAATGCAGCCCCAGAGGTCATAACGAAGATCTTGACCCAGGAACCCCTTCCTCCTAGATCCCTCAATCCCGAGATCTCCCCCTCCCTCGAGGCCCTAATCTTGAGGGCCCTGGCCAAGGAACCGGAGGAGAGGATCGCCTCGGCCAGGGAATTCAAGGCCGAGCTGGAGAGGGTGCTGGCCCTCATGAAGGATAGCTCGGCCACGGGACTCGCCACAACTGCCGACCTGGAGCTTCCAAGGCCCCAAAGGAGCTTTGGCAAATGGCTGCCAGGACTCGCTGCAGCCGGGGTAGTGGTGGCACTTCTCTCCTATGGGGCGATAACCTTGAAGGGCGAACTCGGTCTCCTCAACCAGGCAGTTCTCCTCAAAGGATCCAACATGGCCAGGATGCTGGAGGTTGTGGGCATAGAGGACTCGTCCCCTGAAAAGCTGAGCATCCTCCAGGGATACTTGGCTGCAATGGGCAACGAGCCGGATATCGTCTTCCTGGAGGTCACCCATGGCGACAGGACCGTTGGGAAGTTCTCGGATCAGAGGAGGATGCTCCAGGAGGGAGACATCTTGGTCAAGGGGTTCCCTTTGAGGATGAAAGACGGTGGAGAGGCCATGCTTCTCATAGGCTTTTCCAAAGCCGGCTACAACCAGAAAATGGACAAGCTCAGATCAACCCTTCTTGCAGGAGGAGGAGCTGCAGTTGCAGCTTTGGGAGGCCAGTTCTTCCTCTTGAGGAGAAAAAGGGCGAGACGGTGATCCGCAAGGCCAAGAACCCGAGAAAAGGGGC
>JAPWUY010000413.1 GCA_028275295.1 Thermodesulfobacteriota bacterium
CATGCCTCGGTCAAGACCAATGCCTTCCTTAGGGGGCGTGCGGAGCCCGCCCCTCCCCGGGGGCTATCCGAGCTCGGATGGCCTCGCGGGGAAAACTCGGGGATGGCGCGAGGGGCGATTTTCTCGGAGGGATGCGCTCTGCGCGTCCGGAAATACGGGCCGGACCCAAACCGGGGCATGTCATCTTGACCCACGGGTGGGCGGGGGGTCCGTGGCCAAAAGGGGGCAAAGTTGGAGTTGGCGTGATGCCTTCCTTGCGGGCGTGCGGATCCCGCCCCTGGGCCAGCCCAGTCCTTTTCATCTCTAGGTCATCTTACGGAATGGTCCTTCAGCCATTCGGGCCATGGAACTTCCTCGCATACGCCATGTAATAGACCATTGGCACCACAACGAGGGTGAAGAGCGTCGATACCGCGAGACCGAATATGAGAGCCCAGGCAAGGCCAGAGAAAATCGGATCCAGGGTTATGGGCCAGGCCCCGAGCATCGCCGCAAGGGATGTGAGGATGATGGGTCTTGTCCTCAGGGCCCCTGCCTCTATGAGGGACCTCACTATGGGTTTGCCCTCCTTCTTTCTCTCTTCCACGAACTCTATCAAGAGGATGGAGTTTCTCGTCGCTATCCCGGCCAGGGCTATCATCCCTATCATTGCCGTTGCTGTGAAATACACGGGATCTGGCCATCCGCCCACAGGACCACCGGAGAGGGAGTTCAAAAGCCAGAAACCTGGCAGGATCCCTATTATGGAGAGGGGCAGCGCTATGAGCTGGATGGCCGGGAGGAGATAACTTCCTGTCTGATAAAGTAGGAGGATGTAAATCCCCAAGATGGCCACCCCGAAAGCTATTCCCAGGTCCCTGAACACCCTCAAGGTTATCTCCCACTCACCTTCCCCTGCCCACTCCACTTCGAATTCCTTGAGCTCCTCGTCCCCCTTGACAGCACTACCCAGGGCCAAGACCGCCTCCGGAGGAGGAAGACCGGCTGTCTCCCCGAAAACATAGACTACGGGTCTCAGATTCTTGTGATAGATGGGCTGCTCGATTTGGGTTGTCTCGAATCGTCCCAGCTCGCCCAGGAGAACTCCTTGACCCCACCCTCCTCTGACCAAGAGCTGTTCCAGGTGCGCTTCTAGGGCCCTTTCTTCCCTCGGCAACCTCAGCCGGATCCTCACGGGATTCACTTGGTCCTCAAGCCTCAAGGAGCTTGCCACAAGGCCCGGAACGGCTGCCTGGAGGGTCTCCACCAAGCTCTGGGCTTGGATCCCATGAAGGGCTGCTTTGGCATTGTCCACTCTGAAGGTCATCTTGGCCTGTGGAGCTACCAAGACATCGTCCACATCCACAACCCCCCACATCCTTTCCATGTGTTCTCTCACCTTCTTTGCTGCCTTGGCCAAGGAATCGTACGAGGCGCCGAGGGGACCATAGACCTCTGCCACCAGCGTTGATATGACGGGAGGACCTGGAGGGACCTCGACTATCTTTATCTTGGCATTGTGTCTCTTCGCTATCTCTTCCAGGTCGTTTCTGAGCCTCAGGGCTATGGCGTGACTTTGCTGGCCTCGCTTTTTCTTCTCGAGGAGATTGAACCTTATGTCAGCCACATTGGGCCCTCGTCTCAAATAGTAGTGTCTCACAAGTCCGTTGAAATCCATGGGGCTCGAGGTCCCCACATATGTGCACACATCGGTCACTTCGGGAACCCTTGTCAAATACGAGGCCATTGCCCACACTGCCGCCTCGGTCGCTTCCAAGGTGGTCCCCTCGTCCATGTCCACGACGACTTGGAGCTCGTTTTTGTTGTCGAAGGGGAGCATCTTGAGGGGGACGTGCCTGTCCACGACCAGCCAGCCAGCGAAGCCGAGGAGTACCAAGACCACCCCTAGGACCGAGAGCCTGACAGATCTCCTCGCAAATACTGGCTCCATCACACCACTGTAAACCCTGAAGAGGAGACTCTCTTCCAACACGAAGGGCTTTCCGTGGGGCTTCTCGTAAGAGGAGCGAAGCATGTGGTAGGAGAGCCAAGGGGTTATGGTGAACGCCACAAGGAGGCTCATGAGCATTGCCACTGGCACATTGAGGGCCATGGGGGCCATATACGGCCCCATCATTCCGGTTATGAAAAACATGGGGACGAAGGATATTATCACCGCGAGGGTGGCAAGGATTATGGGAGGCCTCACCTCGTTCACGGCATTGAGAACGGCATTGTATGGGTCTTGGATCCTCATGGCGAAGTGCCTGTGGATATTCTCCACATCCACTATGGGATCGTCCACCACGAGCCCCAAGGAGAGTATCAAGGCGAAGAGGGTCACCCGGTTGATGGTGTAACCCAAGAGGTAGTTGATGAGGAGGGTGAAACTGAAGGTGATGGGAACAGCTAGGGCTATGATTATCCCTTCTCTCCACCCAAGGGAGTACGCGAGAAGGGCCACCACGATCACTATGGCCACGAAGAGGGCTTCCACAAGCTCGTTGACCTTCTCATTGGAGGTCTTCCCATAGTCCCTCGTGACCCTGAGATGGACCTCTTTGGGCAATACTTCTCGAGCAAACCTCTCGGCTTCCCTCTGGACCTCCCTCGAGACCCAGACCGCGTTCGTCCCCTTCCTCTTGGCAACTGCCACTGTCACCATTGGATAGTCCTTACCCCTGACTATTCCTTGGGGAAAGTCCCGGGCCTCGTGGGCAGGATCTCCCTCGGTGAATGCTCCGGGGCCGAAGGCTATCCTGGTGTAGGTCTCCGGTTCTCCGGGACCGTCGGTTATAGAGGCCACTTCCCTCAGGTAAACTGGCCTCATATCGTGGACCCCCACCACAAGGTCCCCCACCTCCCTGGATGACTGGAGGAATTTCCCTCCCTGGAGGACAACGGAACCATCTTCCCTTATCAACTCTCCGGACGGAA
>JAPWUY010000414.1 GCA_028275295.1 Thermodesulfobacteriota bacterium
GCCTCGCCCAAGCCGACCATCGCCCGAGCCCAGAGGAGTTCCCTATAATTTCGAGCGAAGGCGCAGGCCAGTGTGGCCATGCTCCACACAAAGACCATGAGGGATATCATCTTGCGCCTGCTCCACCTGTCCACGATGAGGGAAAGGGGGAGGACGAATACGGCTATGGTCACGTAGATCACGCTGGTCAATGAGCCGAGCTCCCTGTCCGAGAGGGACCACTCGGCCTTGATGAAGGGGATCAATGAGCCCACTACCATCCTGTCCGCATAGTCGAAAAGATAGGTGAGGCAGAGAAGCACAAGGAGGTAGAACGCCTCCAAGCCCTTCAAGGTGTATGCCCTGAGCTCTTCCTGGCCGCCAAGGCTAGCACCGTTTTGGCCCATAAATCCCCCTTTCTCCCTCGAGGAGAAGTCCTTACGCCGAGTGTGTCCCCACCCAAAGGTCCATGCCCGGAGGATCCACATTGGCGGTGGGGTCCACATCCACGTGGATCACAGAGGGAAGCCCGCTCGCCATGGCCTCTTCCAATGCGGGCCTGATCTCATGGGGTTCCCTCACACGAGCACCGAAGCACCCCATGGCCTTCGCCACTTCATCGTACCTCATGGGACCATGGTCGCAATTGAGGAATGATTCGTGACCGAAGATCCTCTTCTGGGATGCCTTCTCCATGCCCCATGCCCCATCCACCATCACTATGCATATGACCGGGGTCTTGAGCCTGACCGCTGTCTCCAACTCCTGGATATTGAAACCGAATGCGCTGTCGCCGGATATCAGGTACACGATCTTATCAGGCCTGGCCAGCTTAGCGCCTATGGCATAGGGAAGGCCTGTCCCCAGGTGGCCGAATTCAGAGGTCCAGAGGAAGGTACGCGGCTCCAAGACGGGATGGAAATGGACACACCAGAGGCCCGTATTCCCTCCGTCCATCACCATCACAGCATCCCTGGGGAAGAACTGCCTCACCTCATGGATGACCCTCCCTGGGATCAGGGGGACAGTGTCCTTGAGGTAAGTGGCCTCGAGGTCCCTTCTCCATTGCTCCACGGTCTTTCTAAGCCCAGAAAGGCGCTCCTGTTCTGGCCTCGGGGGACCCAGGGCCTCGAGCTCCCGGAGCAGGGCCCTGAGTGCTGGCTTCAGGTGGCCAACAATGGCCAGGTGAGCCGGCCTGTTCTCACCTATTCTCTCTGGGGCTATGTGAATCTGGATGAGCTTTTGAGAAGAGGGTGGTCCCCACAGGGGGGGCTTTCCCCAAAACTCCAGCTCGCCGAACCTGCACCCCAGGGCCAGGCACACATCTGACTGGGAGAGGGCTACCCTCGCCCCTATGCAAACTGTGGGGACGCACAGGGGATGGTCCTCCGGGATCGCACCCCTTCCTCCCGGAGAGGTCGTCACCGGGGCCCCTAGGTATTCGGCAATCTCCCTGAGTTCGTCCCAGGCTCCGCACCTCACCACAGCGGTCCCCGCGTGCACCATTGGGGTCTTGGCCTCCCAGAGAATCCGGGCGGCCTTCTCGATGAGCTCCTTGTCTCCTTCCGGCAGAGGAGAAATTCCAGGGGGCTCTGCTTCTTCCGGGGCGGCCACCTGGGAGTTGAGAACGTCCTCGGGTATGTCCAGATGGACGGGCCCAGGGACACCATTTTGGGCAATGGAGAAGGCCTTCCCCAAAAGCTCTGGAATCCTCCCCGGATCCAGCACCTGAAAGCTAGCCTTGGCCACTGGAGAAAAGCACGCCCTCTGATCGAAGACCTGCATGGCGCCCTTGGGGGGCTGGATGACAGCACGCCTCCTCTGGGTCGTGATGACAACCATCGGTATTTCTTCCACATGGGCCGTCACAACCCCCGAGAGAAGATTCGCTGCTCCGGGGCCGGCACCTGCCATGACCACTGAGGGCGTCCCCTCTGCCCTGAACCACCCATCGGCCATGTGGGCCCCTGCTGCCTCGTGCCTGGGACTTACGAACTTGATCCCCTTTGCCTCTCCATGCTCCAATGCCCACTTGAAACACACGTTGTAAGTGCCATCGGGAATGGCGAAGACGGTCTTCACTCCTCGAGCTGCCAAGCTCTCCATCAGAAGCTCCCCTGCAACCTTCTCAGCCATCTCTAGCCTCCTCCAAAGAGTTCCTCTGCCCCTTTTCTCGGGGACTCAATCTTGGGCCACTCGAACCAGGATCTTTCCATCCCCAGGTGTGGCCATGAGGGAGCGAAAAACCTCCGGGAGCTCCCAGAGGGACACCTCCCTTTCCACCATCTCCCTAGGTTGTATCTTCCCCGAGGCCATCATGTCGAGACACTGCCTGCACTCCCTCTGAGTATTGGCGAAGGAACCTTGGATCTTGAGTTCCTTGAGCATGGCAAGGGCCGGGGCCCACTGGAGTGTGCCCTTGGCGAGACCTACAAGGGCAACCTTTCCACCTGGTGATACGAGCTTCAAGGCTTGATCCACTGCCTCTGCCTTGCCTGCGCATTCTATGACTGCCGAGACCTCTTCCCCCTTGCACCAATCAGCACAAGCCTCGGCAAGGTTCTCCTCCGCGGGGTCTATGGCCAATTGGGCGCCCAGAGCTAGGGCCCTCTGTCTCCTTCCTGGGGCCGGCTCCGAGACCAAGATATGCTCTATTCCCAGGGCCCTCAGGACAGCGACACAGCAAAGCCCTATTCCCCCTGCACCAATGACCACCACTCGATCCCCTGGAGAAATCTGGGACAGGCGGATTGCATGGAGGGCCGTTGCCATTGGCTCTGCCAGGGCCGCCAGTGCGAGATCCAGGCCAGGAGGGATGGGAATGATCATCCCCTTTGGGACGACAAGGTACTGGCCGAAGGCCCCCGGAAGCTCCCCCAGGCCTATGGCCAGCCTTTTGGGGCAGAGGTTCTCTTGTCC
>JAPWUY010000415.1 GCA_028275295.1 Thermodesulfobacteriota bacterium
CTCCAAAATGGCCTCTCGGAGTTGCCCCCAGAGGGTTTCTCCTGGGCTTATGGCCTCATCTCCAGTTGTCTGCCTCCTCGGTGGATCCATCTCTCAGTTGTCAGCTAAGGCTCTCACCTTCTCAGTGATGTCCCTGTACCCACTGTCTATCTGCTGGATCTTCCGGTAGAGGGAGAGGGCTTCCTTGCGGAAACCCTGACTCTCGAGAGTCTGCGCCAGGTCGTATCCAGCCTCCAACATGGCCTTTCTCGGGACCCCCTTGCAAGACACCGCCTTCCTCAACCATTTTATGGCCTCGATGGGGTCTCCCTTTCTCTTGAAACACTCGGCTATCTCCCTGTAACAGGTGAATGCCACAGCGGGGTGCGAGGAGGCCAATTTGAACTCCTCTATGGCTTCATCGAGAAGCCCAAGTTCCCTGTACGCTATTCCCATGTCCAGATGGGACCTGGGATCAGAAGGCTCTCCTTGGACCTTTCCCTCAGAGAGAGCTCTCTGGGTCCTCTCCACCTCCTCCAGCTTGGCCACCCCTCCAGATCCCTCCGGTCTTCCCAGCTTTGCCCTCTCGACCTTTATCCTTTCCAGACCCTGGGTCGCCTCCAGACACTGGGGATCTAGCCGGAGCACATCCCTGTAAACCTCCTCCGCCTCCTCGAAGAGGCCGTGCTCCTCGTACACCCTCGCCTCCTCGAGCCTCTCGGCGATCTCCTCCGGGGAAGCCCCACGGGTGGGCTCTCGAGCTTCTGCAACGGAGTCCTCCTCCAACTCTATGAGATCCTCTTCTTCCAGAACCTCCCTTTGGTCTTCAGGTCGGGGCTGGGGTGGAGGGGAGGGCTCTTTCCATGCATCCTGGGTATCGAGAAGCATGTGGAGCTTTTCCTTTATGCTCTCGGCTTCCCTGTGTTTCCCCTGTTCTTCCTTTTCTGCCTGTAGCTTTCCTCCCAACTCCCGCAGGCGCTGCTCTATGGTCTTGACCAATGGAGACTCGGGCCCCTCCCTCACCTCCACATAGAGCCTTATCAGTTCCTCCAAGGCTTGCTCCCCGTAACCTTCTGATGAGAGAAGCTCGATGTACTTGAGCTTCACCTCCTTGTCCTCTGGGACCAACTCGGGGATTCGCCTCAGGATGGCCAAGAGTTCGGCCTCTTTCCCCCTCGATCTGTAATGCTTTATGACCTTTCTGTAATGGGCCAAGGCATCCCCCAGGAACCCATTGCACAGATAAAGCTCGGCCAGTTTCACCATCACTTGGGGGGATTCCTCGAGCTTCAGTACTCTGCGATATACGGCAATTGCCCTTAGGTGGAAGCCAGCCTCCGCGTGGCACTCTCCCGCCTTCACTAAGGCCTCCATGGCCTCAGCCTTCCTCCCCCTCTCCAAGAGGAGTTCAGCAAGCCTCTGATGAAGCCTGGCATCTTCCGGCCTCTCGGAGATACGCTTGCGCAACTCTTCCAGTTCCTGGTCGTCCTTTTTCTTGGACGACCAGGGTAACCATCTTTTCTTCTTTTCCAAGGCGAGGGATCTCCCCTTCGACAAACGGAAAGGAATATTTCAAAAGGGAGCCGGAGCTCCCATCCGCTTTCTAAAGTGCCCCGCAGTCCAAAACGTAGGCCGTCTTCTCCACGGTCACAGCCCCTCTCACTATGGGAAGCTGTGCCTCCTCAACTGGCCTCACCACCGTCTCCTTCCTGGCTATGACCCTGTCCACCAAAACTCCCACCTCTCCCCTCTGGGAATCCACTAGGAGTATCCTCTTCTCCTCCCTGGGAAGGGTGAAGAGCGCCCTTCCGACCCCCATCTTTTGCCAAAGGGAGACAAGGGGCACCTTCTTGTCCCTGAGGGTCACCTCCGAGAGCTTCAACACCTCGGGCACCGCCCTGTACGGGACTCTGAAAACCCCCCTCACGGACTCCATGGGTATACCGAAGACCCTATTGGAGACCGACACGAAGAGTATCTCCTCCAACCTGGCCTGAGCCTCGGGAGGGCCCTCCGGCTCCTTGGGCTTGGGGATCAGCTCCAGCGACAAAAGGGCCTCTACTTGCTCCCCAAGGGCCGAGGTCGCCTCTGTCAGAGACTGGGCTAGGCCCTTCAGGTTCGAGCTCAGTGTCTCGAAGGCTGCCTTAAGTCCCAGAGGATCTTCCTGGGAGAGATGGGAGGCCAGGAGATTGAATTTCTTGGCACATTCGGAAATGGACTGTTTTATCCTCTCCACCTGCTCCTCTAGGGTTTGGACCCTCTCCCCTTCCGGTATCCCTTCCACGGCTTTCAGAGGAGCCTCCTCAACAGGCGGGACCTCTTCCTCCTTCAGAGGGGCTTCGAGGCCTTGGGTCCAGGGCTCCTTTTCCATCTCCCCTCCCAAGGCTGACTCCAAGGTTATTGTTGGGGCCTCCTCCTCCACCCCGACCAAGGACCTCTCCATCCTTGGTCTCAGCCCTTCCAGAAGTCCACTGGCATCCTTGAAGGGGTCCTCGACCACTTGGAACAAGGCATCCTTGAGGTCCATGAGGAGCTGAGCGTCCCTCTGATCCACGGAGGCTACATCATCTGCCACTTTCCTGGCCATCTGAGCAATCCATCCGAGGAGGGTGCCAGTCGCTCCCTCGGGAAACCTCTCCTGAAGGGCTTCGGCTTCCGAGGCGATCTTCCCGAGAGTGTTCTCGTCTATCTCCCACTCCAGGGTGAGAAAGAGTTCCTTCAGGTATTTCCAGGGATCGTCCTCAGCGGCGACTGCCCCTTCTTCCATCTCCACGAAGAGGCTGTCGACCTTTTCCTCTATCTCCTTCTCCAGCTCGCTCAGCTCTTTGTCCAGAAGATCGTCTCGGGCCATGCATTCCTCCTTTCAGAAGCCAGAGCTGATTTTCTTTCCCGAAAGAACCCTCCTGCTCA
>JAPWUY010000416.1 GCA_028275295.1 Thermodesulfobacteriota bacterium
AGGGGCTCGGAGAAGCCTTGACATGGGATTCCCGTAGCAAGATGCTAGCCCCTCGGAGATGGAGGATGTAAAATCTCTCTCGGAAAGAAGGACCTTTCACAGGGAAGAGGCCATGAGAATAGCACTAGCCCAAATGGAGACAATAGTGGGGGATCTCGAGGGAAACGAGAAGAGGATCCTCGATTGGATCCAGAGGGCCAAAGACAGTGGGGCTCACCTTGTGTGCTTTCCAGAGCTCGCAGTGACGGGTTACCCTCCCGAGGATCTCCTCCTCATGCCCCACTTCATAGAGGGGAACCTGAGGGTCCTTCGGGCCTTGGCTCGATCCATCCGAGGCATTTACGCCATTGTGGGATTTGTGGACAGGGAGGACGATATATTCAACGCTGCAGCCCTTTTGGGCAATGGAGAGTGGCTCGGAACTTACCGCAAGCACTACCTTCCCACGTACGGGGTCTTCGATGAGGACCGATACTTCCAGGCCGGAGATAGGGCGCTTGTCCTGAAATTGGGAGAAGTGAGGCTGGGGGTGACCATATGCGAGGATCTGTGGTACCCGGCTGGTCCGGCCCGCACTGAGGCCCTTCATGGCGGGGCGCAGGTGATCCTCAACATCTCATCCAGTCCCTATCACGTGGGGAAAGGGGTTGCCAGGGAGAGGATGCTCGCCACCAGGGCCTCGGACAATTCGGTCTTCATCGCATACGTGAACAGAATTGGGGGGCAGGACGAGCTCGTCTTCGATGGTCAGAGCCTGATTTTGAGCCCCCAGGGAGACGTGGTGGCGAGAGGGGCCTGCTTCGAGGAGGAGATGGTCCTATGGGACCTGGAGGTGACACCGGTTCTCAGATCCAGATTGGCGGATCCCAGAAGGAGGAAAGAGAAGATCCTGGAGACCCCAGAGGAGGTCAGGTCCAAGCTGGAGATTTTGGAATTGCCAGAGCCTGACTTCTCCAATAAGGAGAGGCTCATCCCTGTGGTCCACGAGCCCCTCGGGCAAGAGGAAGAGGTGCTCAAGGCTCTCGTCACGGGGACGAGGTGTTACGTGCTGAACAACGGTTTCCAGAAGGTAGTGGTGGGGCTGAGCGGGGGGATCGACTCGGCTCTAACCGCAACAATAGCCGTCATGGCCCTGGGGAAGGAGTCCGTTGTGGGGGTGGCGATGCCATCCCAGTTCACATCCCCACGAAGCTTGAACGATGCGAGGAAACTGGCCGAGAACCTGGGCATACCTCTGATGGAGATTCCCATTCAGCCCATCCAAGAGGCGTACCTCGCCTCCCTCGAGCCCCACTTCGCTGGGCTCGAGCCAGATGTGACGGAGGAAAACCTACAAGCCAGGATAAGGGGCAATCTGCTCATGGCCCTGTCCAACAAGTTCGGCTGGCTCGTTCTCACAACGGGCAACAAGAGCGAGACCTCTACTGGCTACTGCACCCTTTACGGAGATATGGTTGGGGGGTTCGGGGTGATAAAGGATGTGCCCAAGACCATGGTCTACAGGCTCGCCCGTCACATAAATCAAGTGTCACGGAGGGAGATAATTCCGGAGAGCATCCTCACAAGACCTCCCACGGCCGAGCTCAAGGAAGGGCAGCTCGATACCGACACCCTTCCTCCCTATGATGTATTGGATCCCATCCTCCACGCCTATGTGGAAGAGCACATGAGTCCCAAGGAGATGGTGGAAAGGGGATTCGACCCTAGGACGGTTGCGAAGGTCATAAACATGGTGGACAGGAGCGAGTACAAGAGGAGGCAGTCTCCGCCCGGGATAAAGATAACCCAGAGGGCATTTGGCAAGGACAGAAGGCTTCCCATAACCAACAAATACAGGGTGGAGTGAGAGGAAAAGGCCGATATTTGCACCCGAAAATCACAGAGGAGGATCCCCGAGATCAGGGTGGATCCATTGGCAGTGAAGGATACCGTGGAAAGCCCCCTAGGTCCGAGACCCAAAAGATAGATTCCCCAGTGCCTCCTCCGACGGAGAGGGAGAAGAGACAGGCCCTGGAACTCGAATGTCTGAGCCTCATAAGTGAAGCCCTCTCCTCGTCTTCCGATGTGAGAGGGGCTCTCAAAGAGATATTCGAGATCCTCGCTGAAAAAATGGGGATGAGCAGGGGGACCCTCACCCTCCTCAACCCCAGGACCGGGGAGCTAGCCATAGAGATAGCCCATGGTCTTTCTTTCGAGGAGCAGCGAAGGGGTCGCTACAAGCTGGGTGAGGGTATCACGGGAAGGGTCGTGGAGTCCGGAAGGCCGATGATAGTCCCGCGCATAGGGGAGGAACCTCTTTTTCTCGACAGAACGCGCTCGAGGAGCAAGATCCCCAAGGAGAAGGTATCCTTCCTCTGCGTGCCCATAAAGGTGGGACAAAACGTCCTGGGTGCGCTCAGTGTGGACAGGCTCTTCACAGAAGAGGTGTCCTTGCACGAGGATCTCCGGCTTCTCACCATAATCGCCGCCATGGTTGGGCAGGCCGTGAAGCTCCAACAGATCCTGGAAGAAGAGAAGGAAAGGCTCATAGATGAGAACATAAAGCTCCACAGGGAATTGCAGGAGCGATACAGACTGAGCAACATAGTGGGCAACAGTCGCAAGATGCAGGAGGTCTTCCAGGCCATAGCTCAGGTCGCCCCGAGCGATGCCACGGTCCTCATAAGGGGCGAAAGCGGAACAGGGAAGGAATTGGTTGCCCATGCCATCCACTACAACAGTCCCAGGGCCTCGGGCCCTTTCATAAAGGTGAGCTGCGCCGCCTTGCCTGAGAGCTTGATCGAGAGCGAACTTTTCGGTTACGAGAAGGGAGCCTTTACAGGAGCCCTTTCCACCAAGAAGGGGAGATTCGAGGCAGCCCATGGCGGGACCTT
>JAPWUY010000417.1 GCA_028275295.1 Thermodesulfobacteriota bacterium
CAGCACATCCGGCTCCACCCTCTTCCCCTCGCTCATTATGTCCACCGCTTGTCCTCCCACCATTCCCTGAGCACCAGCTGCCATGGCAAGCTCCCAGGCTGCCCTCAGCAACAGCGAAGGGTTCTGCCTCGCCCTTATCCCCTCCTCAAAGATCACCCTGAAGGCCTCGGTAAGGAGGGCATCTCCCGCGAGAAGCGCCAGTGCCTCCCCGAAGACCATATGATTGGTAGGCCTTCCCCTTCTGAGCTCGTCGTTGTCCATGCTGGGAAGATCGTCATGGATGAGGGAATAAGTGTGAATCATCTCCAGGGCGCAGGCGAAGCCGAGGCATTCGAGTGAATCCCCGCCGCAAGCCTCTACCGAGGCCAGATGAAGGATTGGTCTTATCCTTTTTCCCCCGGCGAAAAGGGAATAGCGCATGGCCCTGTACAGGGTCTCCGAAAGGCCCTGTGCTTGAGGAAGATATCTATCGAGGGCCTTCTCGATAAGTGAGCGCTTTTCCCTCAAATAAGAATCGAGGTCCACTGCGGTTTCCTTTAACTGGAATGGTTGAGCTCCTCGAATGGGCAAGTCCTGAGCTGCCCATCCTCTCCGCGAAGAAGGGCTTCCACCTTCCGCTCCACCTCGTCTAGCCTCTTGGTGCAAAAAGCAACTAGGGAGACACCTTTCTCAAAAAGGCTCAAAGCCTCATCCAAGGGCCTTTCTCCCCTCTCGAGAATCTGAACTATCTCTTTGAGTTCCTCTAGGGCTTGCTCGAAACTCTTCTCCTCCATTGGCCCTCTCCCGGCTCCCGCGCTTCCAAGTCTAACGTTTTTTGCACCAATGTCAATTCCGTATTCGCTCTTCTCTATGCCCTTTTTCCACTGCGGTTCATTCCCCAAGAGGTGTAGCTCAGGAGCCCAAAGCCCCGTCTATCCTTCGAGCAGTCCCGACTCCAACGAGGACAAGCTCGGAAAAAGAGGCCCCTCCTTCTCAGAGGGATCGAAGAACCTTTGGCTAGCTTGACAGGCCTCAATGGATCTCCTAAGATCCGCGCCAGCATTGGGATCGCCATATGGGCTCGATCCCTTGGCAGAGAGCTACAGGTGCGATCACTGGCGTGCATGAGGACAATGAGGGCGGAGCAGACATTTCCATGAACAAAGGGGGTATGATCTTTCCCCTACGATTCCCATTGGGGGGATAGCAGGAACGCCATGTCCATCGTGACTCTTCTCACTGACTTTGGTTACCGAGATTGGTATGTGGGTTCCATGAAAGGGGTCATTTTGGGGCTCGCTCCCCATTGCACCATCGTGGACATCACTCACGAAATTCCCCCAGGAGATGTGCTGAGGGGAGCTTTGGTATTGAGAGAGGCCTGCAGGTTCTTTCCTCCTCTCTCGGTCCATGTGGCCATCGTGGATCCAGGGGTTGGGACTTCCAGGAAGGCGATCGTTGCCAGGGGTGGGAACATGTTCTTCGTGGGCCCTGACAATGGGATATTGAGCATGGCAGTTGAGCTTTTCGAGGACAAAGAAGTGAGGGCCATAGAGAGGGAAGAGCTCTTCCTGGAGCGAGTCAGTGATACCTTTCACGGTAGGGACGTTTTCGCCCCTGTCGCTGCTTTTTTGGCAAAAGGGGGAGAGATGATGTCTTTGGGTAGGAAACTCAGTGAATGGGTGAGAATACCCTTTCCCGAGGTCACTTACACGGAAGCTGGCCTCGAGGGCCAGGTCCTCCATGTGGACAGATTCGGAAATGGCGTAACTAACATTCCCGAAAAGGAATTGCGGAAAATCGGGGAGATCAGCTCCTTGAGGGTGAGTGTCGAGGGCCTTCCCCATGAGCTTCGCATCCGGAGGACCTATGCAGAGGTACCCCTGGGTTCGCCTCTGGCCTTGGTGGGTAGCTCCGGCTTCTTGGAGATAGCGGTGAATGGCGGCGATGCGAGCAAGCTCTTGCACCTAGAGCCTGGAAAAACGCGCATCAGGGTCCTTTTGGAATGAGGCTCCAAGCAGAGGATGTTGTCACTGTAGGGTATCTCGGCTGTGTGGCGCTCCTTGTGGCCATCTTCCATGAGAGGGTAGAGGGGGCATGGTTTCACCTGACAATCCACATCCTCTGGATCGCATCGGTTTTGGCCCTGGTCTGGGCAGCGGGCAGATGGCCCACTCGGCCCTTCTTGCATCTCAGGACCTGGTATCACATTCTCAGTATCCCCTTGGCCTTCAGGGAGCTTCACTATCTGGTCCATCCCATCAATCCCCAGGACATTGATCCCGTACTTGTGAGATGGGATTGGCAAATCTTCGGCGTCCACCCAACGGTTTGGCTCGAAAGATTCATGAGTCCACTGCTCACCGAGTATCTCCAGCTAGTTTACACGACCTTCTATTTCTTACCCCTCGTTCTAGGGTTCCTCCTTTGGAGGGACAAGCACTGGCAGGGCATCCGGGCCTCGCTCGTGGGAGTTGTAACAGCCTTTTACCTTTCCTATCTGGGCTATTTTGCCTTCCCTGCCCTTGGGCCGAGATTCGAGATAGGTCATCTCCAGACAAAGCCCCTGGAAGGGCTCTGGTTGAGCCATCACATAAGGGAGATCCTCGATTCCCTGGAGCTCATCCAGAGGGATGCCTTCCCCAGCGGCCATGTGGGAGTGAGCGTATTGGTCCTGTATTATGCCTGGAAATATTGCAGGAGAGCCTTTCCCGGTTACTTGCTCATCGTCTCAAGCATGGTGATGAGCACAGTGTACCTTCGTTACCACTATGTGGTTGATGTCCTGGCTGGTTTCCTACTCTCCATTGTCTCCGGGTGGGTTGCATCCAGGCTGAGAACCTTCTTTCCCAATGAGGTCCATCCCTGGTCCACGAATGGGCATATTCAAA
>JAPWUY010000418.1 GCA_028275295.1 Thermodesulfobacteriota bacterium
ACTTCCTGGCCTCCTCTATCACCTTTTCGGCGTATGGGCCCCCTGGCTCCTTTGAGCGATCAAGCCACTGGTTGAGGAGTCTCGTGAGCTCGAACACCTGTGCCATTGCCCTTGGGGTGTTGAAATCATCGTCCATGGCTTCCACGAACTTCGAGGGAAAGGTTTCCAGTGCCTCCTCGAGGTCCCTTGTTTCAATGGATTGGGGGTTTTGGCCTCGAGAGACATGGGAAACCGTGGAATCCATCCTCTCCCAGGTGGAATACAGTCTTTCCAGTGCCGCCTGGGCCTCCCTGATCCCGGCCTCCGTGAAGTCGAGAGGCTTCCTGTAATGGGCGAGGAGAAAGAAAAGCCTGAGCTCCTCCGGATGGTATCTCTCCAGCGCCTCCCTAATGCTCAGAATATTGCCCAAGGACTTGGACATCTTGACCCCTTCTCTGGTCAGAGGCCCATTGTGGATCCAGTATCTGGCGAAGGGTTTTCCAGTCAGTGCTTCGGACTGAGCTATCTCGTTTTCGTGATGGGGGAAGATCAGATCCAACCCTCCACCGTGGATATCCAGCGTTTCGCCCAGATATTTCTGGCTCATGCAAGAGCACTCTATGTGCCATCCGGGCCTTCCCGGGCCCCAAGGACTGTCCCAGGCGGGCTCGTTGGGTTGGCTCCTCTTCCAAAGGGCGAAATCCAGAGGGTCCCTTTTCCTCTCGTCGGGCTCGACCCTCGCTCCTGCCATCATCTGGTCCCTGTCCCTGCGGGAGAGTTTCCCGTATCCTGGGAAGGACGAGACGGAGAAATAAACGTTCCCATCCACGCAGTAAGCTACTCCCGCATCCTCGAGCCTCTTTATCATTTGGATCATTTCAGGGATGTGGTCTGTGGCGAGGGGCTCAACTGTGGGCCTGAGGACATCGAGGGCCTCCATGTCCCTCTTGAAGGCCTCGATGTAAGTCCTAGCAATCTCGTCCCACGCCACTCCTTCCCTTCTAGCCCTGTCCAGTATTTTGTCATCTATGTCAGTGAAGTTCCTGACATAGGTCACCTTGTAGCCCTTGAACATGAGGTAGCGATATATGACATCGAAGGCTATTGCTGATCTGGCATGCCCCAGGTGGCACTCGTCATAAACGGTGACCCCGCAGACATACATCCTCACATGCCCGGGCTCCCTTGGCTCGAACGGCTCTTTTGTGCGGGTGAGGGTATTGTATATCCTGAGGCTCATGTTTTTTTCTGCTCGGAAAGTTCATGTTAGTTACAGGACGCTTCAGTGTCAACAGATGTTCCTGGAAAGGCGTATTGGGTCTTGAGGCAGGAAGGGGGTGGCTCGGCCCCCCGCGGAGGGGCGGGCTCCGCACGCCCGCAATGTCGGCATGACACCAAGCGAAATGTCCCCTCCTTTTGGGCACCGGCCTCTTTCCAACTCGTCCGCAATCATGGCTTGCCTCGGCTTGCGTACGGCATCGCAATGCGGACGCGGAGACCGCGTCCCTCCGAGAAAATCGCATTTCGCGTCATCTCCGGCTCTTTCCCGCTACGCCGTCTTATCCGGCCGTCCACCCCCGCGGAGGGGCGGGCTCTGCACGCCCGTGATGTCGGCATAACGCCAAGCGAAATGTCCCGTCCTTTCGGGCACCGGCCTCTTTCCAACTCGTCCGCAATCATGACTTGCCTCGGCCCGCCTCCGGCCTTGCCACCCGGGCGCGGAGACCGCGCCCCTCCGAGAAAATCGCCCTCCGCATCGGCCCCTGGTTTTCCCGTGAGGCCATCCCAGCTCGGATGACCAATCCGCCGGAGAGGCGGGCTCCGCACGCCCGCAAAAACTTGTCCGAGACATCTCCCCATCGAGCCACCGGCCAGTAAACCAGCCCTTTGCAAATGGGGAAGGATAGGCTTTTCCCTTTGTATCATCGAGGTAACCCCATTACAGGCTGACCACGGATGATCCAAGGAAGATCTTCGAGGCATTCTCGCCTTCTAGCAAAGTGAGCCATGAGACGAGGGTTTCTATAATTGGATTTGTCTTCTTTGTGGCGCTCGGCTAATGGGATTTGCCACACCCAAATCCTTGGCATGAGAGCTCCTCTCTCTATCATTGGCACGATGATAGGCGCATATGTCGTCCTCTTTGGGTCTTCACTCGCTCAACCGATTTTCAGGTAGCGGCCTTTAGGCCTGGCAGCACCCCATAGCCCCAGGTAAAATAAGCGAGGCCCCAGGAGGCGGACCCTTTGTAAGGGACGCGACCAAAGCCAATCACATGTGTGACCCCATTGACTCGTATGGAGGAACCGGGAGGTCAACGCCCGCAGCAAATGTCATTGTCACATAACGAGATGAGGAGGCCTTTTGGCCAGGAGCTCAGCTTTCACTGGATTGTGGGTGAGAACCTCTTGGCCATGGAAGGGAAGATGAGAAGGATTGCTCCGCG
The DNA here is from genome assembly GCA_028275295.1 of Thermodesulfobacteriota bacterium. Classification (GTDB taxonomy): domain Bacteria; phylum Desulfobacterota; class Desulfocorpusculales; order Desulfocorpusculum; family Desulfocorpusculum; genus JAPWUY01. Next base: position 2,426 of record JAPWUY010000418.1, read on the forward strand.
GGGAGGCCAGGCGCAACGCGGGTCGCCTAGCAGGGAAAGGCTCGACATCAAGCGGAAGGCGACTTTTTCGCATAGCGAGGCCGGACGCAAACCGACGCGTGTCATCATTACGGACGATTTGGCGAGAGGCTGGGGGCCTAACGGGCACATGCCCCGGTCAAGCGCGAGCGTTCCCCGCGGGCGTGCGGAGCCCGCCCCTCCGCGGGGTGGACGATTTGAGTTACGATGGCCTTGCGGGGAAAGCCCGAGATGACGCGAAAGGTGGTTTTCTCGGAGGGATGCGCTCTGCGCGTCCGCAAATACGGGCCGGACGGAGGCCGAGGCATAACATGATTATCGTGGGCAAGTGAAGGCCTTGTGGCCAAAAGGACACATGCCCCGGTCAAGCGCGAGCGTTCCCCGCGGGCGTGCGGAGCCCGCCCCTCCGCGGCGAGGCCGAGCCGA
>JAPWUY010000419.1 GCA_028275295.1 Thermodesulfobacteriota bacterium
CCTGGCCAAGTGTGACGAGGAGGGTTTCATCTACGTGGTGGACAGGAAGAAGGATCTCATAATAAGCGGGGGTGAGAACATCTATCCGAGGGAAATAGAGGAGGTTCTCCTGGAGCATCCCGCCATAGTGGATGCGGCTGTGGTGGGCTCCCCTGACCCTTTGTGGGGGGAGATAGTGCATGCCTTCGTTGTGGTGAGGGAAGGTCGGTCCCTGGATGAGAATGAGATTGTCGAGCATTGCAAATCCAGACTGGCTAGCTACAAGAAGCCCAGGAAGGTCACTTTTGTCCCTCAGATTCCGAGGAATCCATCGGGCAAGATTCTGAAGACGAAATTGAGAGAGCTCCTCTCTACAAGGAATGAAAATGGACTGAGGGGGAACTCATGACCCGGGGGTCGAGGCCAGTCGTGCTCACTGGACCAGGAAGGATGGAGCTGAGGAGATCCCCCCTTTTCCCCTATCGGGGAAGAGGATGGTCTACTGAAGGTGGACCTAGTCGGGGTTTGCGGCTCTGATCCGGGAATATTTTCTGGAAGATCCACGAGGGGTGAGAGGCCCTATCCCATAATACTGGGACACGAGATAGTGGGCAGGATAGTTGAGATAGGGGAAAAGGCCCAAAGGAGGCTAGGTGTGGAGGTGGGTGACACGGTAGTCCCGAGCCTCCCCATCTGTTCGGTGGATATAGCGATTACGTGTACATCCAGCCGAGGGCAATGGTCCACAAGACAGGGGAGGAGATATCCCCTGAAGTGGGAGTCCTTATATGCGCTGTCTTGGGAGATGCGGTGAGGTGGCTCAGGCAGTTGGGTGGGGTATCCCTGGGGGATTGTGTCGTCATAATAGGTCCAGGTCAGCAAGGATCGGCGGGAGTTGTAGTAGCCAGTGAGTGCGGGGCAGAGCCAGTAATAGTTGTGGGGCTCAGCAGGGATAAGAGGAGAGTGGCCATGGCCAGGGAGCTGGGAGCGCATCTCACTGTAGAGGCGGAAAAGGAGGATGCGTTCCAAGTAGTACGCCATGCAACCAAGGGAAGGATGGCAAGGCTCGTCATGGATGTGTCGGGAAGTGAGGCCGGTGCCCGGATGGCCCTCGAACTGGCTGGGAAGAGGGCGAGGTGAAGGCAATTGGGCCCAGCTCGGGGGGATGACCACAAAATAACGCGAGAGGTCCAGAAGATGGAAAAGGATCCCTATGACCTCAGAGGAAAGGTGGCCATGGTCACAGGGGGCTCGAGAGGGATAGGGAGGCACCTGGCTATCTTTCTCGCAAAAAGGGGTGTATCTGTGGCCGTGGGAAGCCGAAACTTGGAAGAGTGCGAGAAGGTCGTGCGAGAGATCCTCGCAAAAGGGGAAGAGGCCCAGGCCTTCTTCCTCGATGTGTCGGACCCAAAGAGCATCTCTCGTATGGTCCAAGGGGTCCTTGCCTGGAAGGGAAGGGTGGACATTCTCATCAACAACGCCGGGACCAACGTGAGGAAACCAGCCCTGGATTTCAGCGAGGAGGAATGGGACCTGATAATGGACACCAATCTCAAAGGTGCCTTTTTCTGCGCTCAGGAAGTGGCCCGGGCCATGATCCGTGGAGGAGGCGGGAAGATACTCAACGTCTCATCCGCAGCAGGTGGGATGCCTGTGCCATGGCTTGCTCCCTACAGCATAAGCAAGGCGGGTCTGAACCAGATGACCAGGATCCTGGCTTTGGAATGGGCCAGATACAATATAAGGGTCAATGCCATCGCCCCGAGCTACATCGAGACCCCCCTCACGAGGGAGTGGCTCAAGGACCCGAAGAGATACGAGATGCTCACCAAAAGGTCTCCCATGAGAAGGTTGGGGACCCTTTCGGATCTGGAAGGGGCTGTGCTCCTCCTTGTATCCGATGCCTCGGCTTTCATCACAGGACAGGTGATCTTCATAGACGGGGGAAGCAGCGCCGGATGGGCCCTCGATTGGGAAAGATCGAGCCAGGGAGAGAAGGGCGGAGACTCATGAGCTTTCCGAGTTTTCCCGAGTACATTCAACAAAAGGGGGCCTCCTTCGGAAAGAGGGTGTTTCTCAAGGACTTTGGCCAAAAGAGGGCTTACACCTATGAGGAATTTGCTCGCCTTTCGGCCAGGATGGCCAAAGGCCTCGCCAAAATGGGGATAGAGGAGGGAGATAGGGTTGCTATCCTCCACCCAAACCATACAGATTTCGTGTTGGCCTACAGTTCCATTGCCCATGCCGGGGGAGTGGCTGTTCCCATAAATCCCCTCTATACCCAGAGGGAGGTGCTCTTCATCCTCCAGGATTCCGGGGCTAAGGCCCTGATCACAACTCGCAGTTTCGAGAAACTCGTTGAGGCCACAAAGGGAGAGGCCCCTTCCCTGGAGCTAGTGGTGATGAAGGAGGAAGGAGAGGTTTTGATCCAGACCATGGAACGGCTCTTGGGGACTCTGAGAGGGGAGCTCATCAGGGAAGTGCGGCCTGAATCTCCGGCTTTCATCTTCTATACTTCGGGCACAACCGGGAGGCCCAAAGGGGTCATCCTGAACCAGCGGAATCTGGTATTTGGCGGTGCAAATACCGCCCAGAATTACGGCCTCAGGGAGGACGATGTAGCTCTGGTTTGCCTTCCCCTCGTCCACATTTTCGCCAATGCGAGCCCGGTTTTGGGCTCTCTCAATGCAGGGGGGAAAGCGGTCATAATGGAGAGATTCCAGAGTGATGCGGCCCTCGAGGCCATGGAGAGGGAGAGAATCACCTGGTTTCCTGGGGTTCCCACCATGTTCGCTTATCTGATGGAGGCCTTCCAAAGGGCGCCCAGGAAGATGCCTTGTCTGAGGATGGGGCTTTCGGGTGGGGCATCCATGTCAGCGGAGCACC
>JAPWUY010000420.1 GCA_028275295.1 Thermodesulfobacteriota bacterium
AAGCTTGAGCTTGATCGAGACATATCCCCATTCGGCCGCGGGCCCTCGTTAACGCACGTGGTGGAAATGGAATGCCTGGGCCCTAGTTCGGCCTTGCCACCCGGGCGCGGAGACCGCGCCCCTCCGAAAAAATCGCCCTGCGCGTTATTTCTCGGCTCTCCCCGCAAGGCCACCTCCCCCCGGCTCATCCCCCGGGAGGGGCGGGCTCTGCACGCCCGCAAAAGAAAGCTTGAGCTTGATCGAGACATATCCCCATTCGCCCGCGGGCCCTCGTTAACGCACGTGGTGGAAATGGAATGCCTGGGCCCTAGTTCGGCCTTGCCACCCGGGCGCGGAGACCGCGCCCCTCCGAGAAAACCGCCCTGCGCGTTATTTCCGGGCTCTCCCCGCAAGGCCACCTCCCCCCGGCTCATCCCCCGGGAGGGGCGGGCTCCGCACGCCCGAGGGTAAGGCGTTGGCTCCACCTGGGCATGTCCCCGCTAGGCCACCGGCCGTTCGTTTGCCCCTCCACGATCATGTTATGCTCCGGCTTGCGTCTGGCCCTTTTTGCGGGCGCACGGAGTGCGCCCCTCCGAGAAAACCACCTTTCACGCTATCCCTGGGCTTGCCAGGCAAGCCCTTTTATGGCCGCTTGGTCATTTGGCGGAGGGGCGGGCTCTGCACGCCCGAAAAGGCGAGTCTTGGCATGATTCACACCTCGCAAAAGGGAGAACAAGCCCCCCTCTCCTTCAACCTGCGAGAGTCCGCTCCCAGGCCATACCTAGGGACCCATCGACTCTTGCGAATCCGAGGCCTTGTGTTTGACACTAAAGGCCGCCTGGAATAGAATCCCAATGATGGCCTTTTATGGGCGATGAGGCTCGCCCCAACTGCCCTGTGGCTGATAGCCTCTACGGAGAGAATGAGCTCTGTAGAGGCTTTTTCTTTGGGAGCGTGGTCATGACGCACAAGTCCCAGACCTTCCAGAGCATCCTCACCCCCAACAAAGCGCATGCGACAGAGCCTTTGGAGCAAAGGGACTTTCTTCGAGACCTGAATCTTGACCAGGTGATTCAAGCTCTAGCAGATGCCAAGGCGGGATACGACATTGCCCAGTTTTTCTGGATGCCTCAGACGGATCTCGGGACAATACTTTTCCGCCAGGAGGTCATGCGGGATCTGGAAGAGGAGTCAGTCGTGACCCATATCAAGAGCTTCTGCGAGAAAATGACCCATGTGCGCCGTCTTTTGGCCATGGTCGAGAAGGTCGAATTCACCCACTTCAGATGGGCATGGATGCTCGAGGCAGCACTCGAATATTGCGAAGCCACTGAGACCCTCGGTCGTAACTTGGCAGATTCGCCGATTCGGGCCCGAGGTCTCCTTGCCTTTCGAGAATGGCTCGAGGCCTACGTAAAGGGGGAGAAATTCAGGTCCCTCGCTGGCCGAGCCCGTAGGGTCAAGGATGCCTTGTCCCAAGTGAGATACACCTTGATCATCGAGACGGGCAAGTTCAAGGTGAAGCGATACGAGGGCGAGGAAGATTACGGGGCCGAAATAGAGAGGACATTCGAAAAATTCAGGCAATGGGAAGCAGGCCCCAGTCCCATCAGGGTCCCGGTCAGGAACGTGATAAATCACGTGGAGGCCAAGATACTGGAGTTCGTGGCCAAGCTATACCCTCGGGTCTTCGCCATGTTGGAAGAGTTTTATCGAGGCCAGTCGGACTTCGTGGAAGGGACGCTCGAGACTTTCCATCGGGAGATCCAGTTCTACATCTCGTATCTCGATTTCATATCCGGCCTCAAGCTCAAGGGTTTGCCCTTCTGCTATCCCACAGTCACTGAGACCAAAAAGGAGATATGCGTCCGTGAAGGGTTCGATTTGGCTTTGGCCCATGCTCTCCGTTTTTCCGATAAGGCCGTTGTTCTCAATGACTTTCATCTCGACGATCCTGAGAGGATCATTGTGGTGACTGGCCCCAATCAAGGTGGCAAGACCACATTTGCCCGAATGGTGGGCCAGCTCCACTATCTGGCAAGTCTGGGATTACCCGTCCCAGCGAGGGAGGCCAAGCTTTTCTTATGCGACCGGATCCTCACCCATTTCGGGGGAAAGGAGAGGGTGGAGGACCTGAGGGGAAAACTCGAGGACGAACTCCTCCGCATTCGAACGAGCCTCTCCCTGGGAACAAGTAGGAGCCTCTTCATCCTGAACGAGATACTGAGCTCCACGAGCTTGGAGGACTCTCTGTTTCTCAGTAGAGCGATCCTGGACAGGCTTCTTGAGCTCGATGCTATAGGAGTGTGGGTGACTTTCCTGGACGAGTTGAGCTCATTGTCATCCAAGATCGTGAGCATGGTCGCAACAGTGGAGCCCCATGACCCCACAGTGAGGACATTCAAAGTCGTGAGGAAGGAGGCCGATGGCCTGGCTTACGCCCTTTCCCTGGCTCGCAAATACGGTCTCGTATATGAACAGGTGAAGAAAAGGATCGCTCCATGAAGGTCTTTCTCCTTTATCCGGATTCAGACTTCGATAGAGACGAGCCCCTTCCCCCAAATGCCGAGGAATTGTCAGAGGATCTGGGACTAGGGATCCTCCTTTCAGCTATGGCCGATGGCGACGAGTTCATCTTCGAGGTCTGTCGGAAGGTCGTGTTCAAGGGGTTGCAGGACATGGATACCATCCATTATCGTCAGGAGATCCTCAGAGACTGGATGGCTCACCCCGAGGTGCTGAGGAAGATTTACGGGCTGTGTCTAGAATTCCTGGAGAGGAAGCACAGGGAATGGCTGTGGATATCGCGTCGTCAGACTAGCCCCGGCATTGTCCTGAGCAACGCGAGGAGGCTTTTGGAGGCCTCGACAGAGCTCCTCAGGG
>JAPWUY010000421.1 GCA_028275295.1 Thermodesulfobacteriota bacterium
GGCACGAGATAGAGCCCAGCACAGAGGTTCCCCCGCGGCCTCAAGTGTTCGAAATCCTCAAAAGGCTTCCCAAAACCAATTGCAAGGAATGCGGCCAGCCAACTTGCATGGTGTTTGCGACCCTCGTGGCAGAGGGCATAAAAGGCCCAGAGGACTGTCCAGGCCTGGATCAAAATGGAAAGGAGGGCCTCTACAAGTATCTCACGGGATTCCCATCCTGGGTCTCATCGAGAGCTCAGATGGAGTGAAGGGAAATGAGGAGAAAGGCTGGTAAGGTTCGTTTAGTGGGGAGGGGAGGGCTGGAACTCCCCGAGAACCTCGCTTCGGAATTGGGTTTGGAGCCGGGATACGAGATAGCCGTGGAGCCATTGGGGAATAGTGGAGCGATTCTCAAGTCTTTCAGTTCCTTGGCCAAGCTCTATATCGAACCTACCAACCACTGCAATCTCGACTGCGAGATGTGCATGAGAAGGGCGTGGGAGGATGTGGCCATGGGGTTCATGGAGTGGAGCACCTTCGAGAGGATCATGGAGGGTGTATCCAGGTTGCCTAGACCTCCCATTGTATTTTTCGGAGGATACGGGGAGCCATTGCTTCATCCACAGATTGTTCCAATGGTCGAGAGGGCCAAGGAAGTGGGATGCCATGTGGAGATGGTCACCAATGGGACCTTACTGGACAGGTCAACTGCGGTGGGACTTATAAAGGCTCGTCTGGACAGGCTCTGGGTCTCCTTGGATGGTGTGACTTCCAAGGGTTATGGGAGCATGAGACCTTCCTCTCCCCTCGAGTCGGTTTTGGAAAACATCTCGACCTTTCGCGATCTCGCAACTGGATTCAGGCCCTTTGCCCTTCCCAAGCCAGCCATGGGAATCGTATTTGTCGCAACCAGAAGAAACCTGAAGGAGCTCCCACAGGTGGCCTCTCTCGCATCCAGGCTCAATGTCACGGAGGTTTTGGTGACCAACGTTCTCCCCCACACTCAGGAGATGGAAAAAGAAGCTCTCTTCGCTTCAGGAATGAGCGAGGTTGCTTTCGAGCCATCCATTTTCAGACTCTCTCTTCCCAGAATGGACACCTGGGAGCTAGGAAGGCCGGAGCTCGTCTCCCTTTTCAGAAGTGGGTTTTCGGTTTGTCTGGCTGGGGCGGACCTCTCCGAGGCCCACAATCGTTGCCCATTTGTCGAAAATGGTTCTCTGGTAATAGGTTGGAGAGGGGATGCGAGTCCTTGTCTCCCTCTCCTCTATGACCACATCCAGTATCTCAGTGGGTTTCAAAGGCACTGCAGACGGTTCATATTGGGAAACATCGAGGATATGGGGCTCGAGGAAATTTGGAACGGGGAGGCTAATCTCCTCTTCAGGAAGAGGGTTTTGGAGTTTCCATTCTCTCCATGCACTGTTTGCGGGGGGTGCGACATGCTGGAAAGTAACCAGGAAGACTGCTTCGGCAACGAGCACCCCACGTGTGGGGCATGTCTCTTCGCTCAAGGGATCGTGGTCTGTCCATGAGGCAAGGGCTGATATCTCGAGAGGAAAAGGGGACTTCCAGATCCACAGGGGCCAGGTTCACCAGGGCCTTGATCCAGGCTACGGGACTGCTCCTCGCGGGGATTGCCCTCGGGGTGTTGTCCAAGGAGATTAGGGGGTTGGACATCCCCTGGAGTGGGGGGTGGTCCGAGAAAGAAGTGGTGGCGAGGCACCTGGAGGGGCTCGAGGAAATCTCCGTGGAGGAGGCCTGGAGGGCCTACCAGTCCGGCCAGGCCCTCTTTCTGGATGCTAGGGACCCTGGAAGCTTCTCCATGGGGCATCTACCAGGAGCACTCAACGTTCCCCCTGCGGAGGCAGAAGGAGCTTCTGAGGAGATTCGGGTCCTGGTCCAGGCTGGGATGATCCCTATAGCTTACTGTGATGGCGTGGATTGCCCCCTCAGCTCGGAGCTTGCCAGGGGACTTGGTGAGAGGGGAATCGAGGGGGTCAAAGTGCTCGTCAACGGCTGGAGCCGGTGGAGGGAAAGGGGCTATCCCGTGGAGATTGCCAAATGAAAAGGAGGATTCTTCATTCCCGTTGGGTCTCGATGGTATTTCGGCTCGTCCTGGGCGGCATCTTCTTTTACGCTGGTGCGGTCAAGTCTCAAGATCCATGGGGATTTGCCCAGGCCATCTACAACTACAGGATCCTTCCAGGCCCTCTAATAAACCTTGTAGCCTTGATCCTCCCCTGGGTGGAGATGGTTGTGGGAGGTGCTTTGATCCTGGGCGTGTGGATGCCAGGGGCGAGTCTCCTAGTATGTGGATTGCTGGCCACCTTCGCTTTTGCCCTTTTTCTCAATCTCGCTAGGGGGATAGATGTGGACTGCGGCTGTTTCTCAACTGCCAGTTCCGGAGCTGGCAACACGACCTGGTATCTTCTTCGAGATTTGGCACTTCTTGCAATGGGATTGCAATTGCTCCTGCGTTACAGTGGGGTGGGATCTGGAGATCGTTCCCTTGCAGAGACGAGCCACGGAGAAGGGAGGGAAAGGCATTGCGAGTGACAGGCAACGTGATCCTCGAGCTTTCTCCCATGGAAGTGGAGAGACTCCTCGGAGTCATAATGGACGAGGACAAGGATGAAGCTCTCACGTTCTTGAAAGAGTGCCTGGGTAAGAAGATAGAGGAAAAGCTGAGGCCGCACTGCGTTCCCACCTTCGAGGCATCGTATGCGCCCAGGAGAAAGGATCCCATCATAAAGGAGTGAAAGGCCATGGCCCCATCCCAAGATCCCCACGAGATACTCGGGGTTTCAAAGGATGCCCCCTGGGGCAAGATAGAGAAGGCTTACAGGCGGCTTGCAATGAAGTGGCATCCAGACAGAAACCCA
>JAPWUY010000422.1 GCA_028275295.1 Thermodesulfobacteriota bacterium
TGGAGGTTAAGGGAACAGCCGGGGATTACAAGGTCAAGATCAGGCTCAGGCCCAGATATGTGAACGAGAAGTGCACGGCCTGTGGCAAATGCGCTCAAGTCTGCGAGACGGAAATCCCAAACCCTTTCAACTACAACATGGACAAAATAAAAGCAGCCTTCTTGCCCCACGAGATGGCCTTTCCCATGAGATACGTTCTCGCCTTGGACATGATGAGCCAGGAGGAGGCGAGAAGGTGCGAGTCCGCATGCCCCTATGGGGCCATTGACTTGAAGATGGAGCCAAAAGAGGTCACTGTGGAGGTGGGTTCCATAATCGTGGCAACTGGTTGGGAACCATACGACGCGACGAGGATGGAGAATCTCTCCTTCGGGAAGGCCTCCAATGTGATAACCAATGTCATGATGGAAAGGCTGAGCGCTGTGAATGGGCCTACAGGGGGAAGAATAGTGAGGCCCTCAGACGGAAAGCGACCTCACACGGTCGTCTTCTGCCAGTGCGCTGGTCAAAGAGACGAGAACCATCTCAAGTTCTGCTCCAGGGTGTGTTGTTCAGCCACACTCAAGCAGGTCCAATACGTGAGAAGACAGATCCCAGAGAGCGAGGTCTATGTCTTCTACATAGACCTCAGGGTCCTCGGGAGAAACGAGGACCTTCTGGCCCAAGTGCAGAAGGACCCGAAGGTGCATCTCATCAAGGGGAAGGTTGCCAGGATAGAGGGGGACCCTGCGACGGGGAACTTGGTGGTGGAGGCGGAGATGACATCTACCGGGAAGATATCCCGGATGATGGCGGATCTGGCAGTCCTGGCCACGGGCATGAAACCGACACAGGACCTGAGAGTTCAGGATGGGCACGCCATTCAGTTCGATGGCGATGGGTTTGTCTTGGACCAAACTGGCATTTATGGAGCTGGATGCGCCAAGAGTCCCATGGAGGTTTCGGCTGCGGTTCAAGATGCAACTAGCGCTGCTCTCAAGGCCATCCAGTGTGTGGTGGGGAGGTGAGGAAGATGGAGAGGAAGATCGGAGCTTACCTCTGCAGAGGGTGTGGGATCGGGGACGCCTTGAATATGGATGAGCTGGCCAAGGTCGCCACGAAGGAGTGCAAGGCCTCCCTTTGCAGGATCCACGATATGTTGTGCAGTGACGAAGGCCTGGCCCAGATAAAGGCGGATATGGCCAATGAAGGGATAAATGCCCTGATCATCGCTGCATGCTCTCCGAGGGCAAAGACAGAGGTCTTCTCCTTCGATCCCAGGGAAGTGCTCCTCGAGAGGGTGAATCTCAGGGAGCAGGTGGTATGGAGTCACAGGCCAGAGGGCCAGGAAGAGGGGAGGGTGGACGAGGACCTCCAGATGATGGCCGAGGACCAATTGAGGATGGGAGGGGCTAGGATCCAGAACATGGACCTTTTGACCCCGTTCATGGAGGAGATCAGTAGAAGGATCCTGGTTGTGGGAGGCGGAATAACCGGGATGACAGCTGCCTTGGAAGCCGCCAAGGCAGGTTATGAATCGGTCCTCGTGGAAAGGGAGGCCTCCCTGGGAGGCTTCGCGGCAAAGCTTTTCAAACAGTATCCCAAGGCAGCTCCTTACACCGACCTCGTGGATCCCGAATGGGCCTCCATGGCCGAGGCTGTGGAGAGGGAACCGAGGATAAAACTCTATTGCTCCTCCACGATAGAGAGGATCGAGGGAGCACCCGGTATGTTCGACGTGTTCATAAAAAGGGGGGAGGAGGTCCTCCAAGAGAGGACAGGTGCCATAGTCCTTGCCACGGGGTTCGAGCCTTACGATCCTGGCAAACTCGACCAGTTGGGATACGGGAAGAGCCCGGACATTGTGACAACGGTCCAGGTGGAGGAGATGGCCAAAGGGGGTGCCCTCGTGAGACCCTCGGATGGGAAGAAAATAGAGAGGGTCGCGTTCATCCTCTGTGCTGGTTCCAGGGATCCGGAACACCTCCCCTATTGTTCAGTGGTTTGCTGTGCTACGGCTCTCAAGCAAGCCCTCTATTTCAGGGAGGGAAATTCCCAGGCAAAGGTCTTCATCCTGTACAAGGATTTGAGGACTCCCGGTCTCTACGAGCATTTCTACAGGAGAGTTCAGGAGGACGAAGGGGTCTTCCTCACCAAGGCGAAGATCTCCCGGGTTGATTTGGATCAGGATGGATCAGTGGTGGTGGATGCAGAGGACGAGCTCATGGGAGAGACCATAAGGCTCAAGGTGGACCTGCTAGTCCTGTCCACAGGGATGGTCCCCAGGACAGCCCTAGGAGAAGAGGAGAAGCTGGAGGTGACCCAAGAGCCGGGGGAGAAGAAACAGGATATAGCCTCCCAGCTCTTGATTCCGACCAGGATAATAAAGTCCAATACCTTGAACTTGGCCTATAGACAGGGTCCCGAGCTTCCGGAGCTCCAGTACGGCTTCCCCGACTCTCACTTCATCTGCTTTCCGTACGAGACCAGGAGAACGGGCATCTATGCTGCGGGGCCTGTGAGGGCACCCATGGATATAGCCTTCAGCCAGGAGGATGCGAGGGGCGCGGTCCTCAAGGCCATTCAATGCATAGAGCTCACTTCTCAGGGCAAGGCAGTCCATCCCCGCTCTGGTGACATGAGTTATCCTGAGCTCTTCATGCAGAGGTGCACCCAGTGCAAGCGTTGCACCGAGGAATGCCCCTTTGGAATGTACAACGAGGACGAGAAAGCAAACCCCCTCCCCAATCCCACCAGATGCAGGCGTTGCTCTGTGTGCATGGGCTCATGCCCTGAGAGGATAATCTCCTTCAAGGATTACTCCGTGGGCATGATAGGATCCATGATAAAGGCCATAGAGGTGCCGGACGAGACGGAGGAA